>NZ_JBFUJT010000017.1:0-207245 GCF_056401235.1 Polaromonas sp. P4_F9
AGCATGCGCTCCAAGCATGCGCTCCAGGCCAATGGGCGGGCGTCCGTTGCCGGCTTTGGGATAGTGCGGCGCGATGACTTCGCACAGGGCTGACCATGGCACGATCGCGTCCATGGTCTTGAGGAACTCTTCCCGCCGCGTGGGCTTGCGGAACTGTTCGAATCCCAATCCTTGATCGGCTGCCATCGCCAGGCTTTGTTGTTTCATCGTCAAGTAACGCCTCTCCCTCAATTGCCGTGGACCTTAATCAGCATTGCCCTAGAACACGTGTTCTTTCGGCGCTCGGGGTTGTGTCTGTGGCGGTCTCCCGCAACTTCTGATCGCGCACAAACGATGCTAGACTCAAAAAATTCCTATCCGTCGGCTGTGCAAAACCTCCCATGGCACCTGCGTGATGCCCCGTTTCTGACGCGAAGTGCACTCCGATTCACGCACGCGCAAGTCCAGGCAATGCCCGAAAATGAGCATCAACTTTCGCCAAATTGAGGTCTTTCTTGTAGTCGCGAGAACGCTTAGCTTCAGCCAGGCAGCATCCATTTGTCATTTGTCGCAACCCGCCCTCAGTGCGACCGTCAAACGTCTCGAAGAAACTCTCGGGGTGCGTCTTTTTGAGCGGACTACACGCCAGGTCGGCCTGACCGAAGTGGGTCTTGAGTTTCATCGCATGGCGGAGCAGATTGCAGAGCAGGTCGAGTTGGCACAGACTCGCATCAAGCAATACGCAAACGGGAAACGAGGTCGATTGACGATTGCCGCGGGGCCATCGGTCGCGGCGAGCTTCATTCCGAAAGTGATTCAGCAGTTTGTCCCGCGACTGCCAGATGTTGATATTCGGATTCATGACGAACTGTCTGACATCTGCCTGGAGATGGTTCGTGCGAGGAAGGCCGATATCGCGTTCACGCCGGTTGAGAGTAAGGGTGCAGACCTTGTATCGCAGGAGCTTTTTCGGGACTACCTTGTCGTCATCTTTCCCGAAGGCCATGCGCTGGCCGCCAAGAAATCCCTGCGCTGGTCGGATATTCAGCGCCATCCTCAAGTTGCGGTGAACAAGAGAAGTCACATGCGACAGACCATTGAGGATCATTACCTTCAATCAGGGGAGCAGTTTTCACCTGCCTACGAGGTTGCTCAAGTAGCCACCATGTTGGGACTTATCGGAGCTGGTTTGGGCGTAGGCGTTTTGTCCGAATCTTTGCTGGAACGCATCAACATGACAGGGTTGGCTTACCGCCGTATAAGCAGCCGAACCGCCTATCGGGGAATTTATGCTACGGTGCTGGCGTCCAGCATTCCCAGCCCTCTGCTCGTCGAATTTCTGGAAGCATGCGTACGCGTAGCTGCAGAGAAAAAATGACCCTTCGCCGCGGCAAATGGCATTCTCATACGCACTAAGGAAACTCTGATCAAGTCCACTGGCGTTGACTCTTGAATTCCGGCGCATGGCGTCGGTAAGGACCTTTTGATGACGTGACCTTCTCCTGGCTGAAGGCCCGATCAGCGTATCAGTTCTGCTTTATCCCCGTGATCCAACTGCAGGGGTGCACTCCATTTACGACTTTAATTGCGCTCAACAGCTGATGCGACTTTTGGGGGTTTTCGATGGGGAAAGCCATCAGTAGAAAGCCACCAGTATTCATGCGCCCCAGCGCCCTTTTCGGGCTCTGGGGCGTTTTTCTACGATGGTGGCAGGTTCCCTGTCCTCGTCAGGGATGACCAAATCGTGGATTCCGCCGCGGGAGGAGTTCTTCAAAAGAATTGGCAAGCCGCCGGCATCACGGCAATGGCTGAGGGGCCTACTTGACCAGCAGCACCGGGACGTCGCATTCGGTGACCACGCGCTGGGCCACGCTGCCCATGATGGCGCGGCCGACCAGGCCGTGGCCGTGGGTGCCCATGACGATCATGTGCGCCTTTTCGCGCTGCGCGGCGCGCACCACTTCGGCCGCCGGCGAGCCGATGGCCCAGGTCACGCGGTAGTGCAGTTTGTGGCGCTTGAGGAAGCGCTCGATCGGCTCGAGCACCTTCAGGGCTTCGTCCTTGTGGTAGGCACTGACCGTGGCGGCGCCCACCATGGTCTTGACGCGCCCGGGCATGGGCGCCTGTACATTGAGCACGACCACCTCGTCCTCCGGGCCGGTCAGGCTTTCGTGGGTGACGAGGAAGGCCAGGGCCTTCTTGGTGTACTTGCTGCCATCGGCGGCGAACAGGACTTTCATTTTTTCTCCTCCAGGTGGACCAATTCAACGCAACACTAGCACAGGAGTGCTGCTGTGCGCCAGCACATGCTGGGTTTCGCTGCCCAGCAGCACGCGCTTGAGACCCTTGCGGCCATGTGAGGCCATGACGATCAGGTCGCACTTGTGTTTTTTGGCTGCGGCCATGATGGCCTCGGCCACCAGGTTGGAGCGCGCGACCACGGCCTTGGCCCGGATCCCTTCGGCCTGCGCGGCCTGCTGCACCGCATCGACCATGGCCTGGCCCTCGGTGGCCCATTGTTTTTCGATGCGGCCGACCTCCTGGAGTGTGATCGACACGTTGCCCTCGAAATAGCTCATGGGGTAGCGTGGAACCACATGGAGCGCCACGAGTTCGGCGCCGAGTGCGCTTGCCAGCCCGAGCGCGCTGCGAACGGCCTTTTTCGAGAGGGTGGAGCCATCGGTAGCAACAAGAATGCGTTGGTACATGTTCTTCTCCTTTCTTGATTGACGTCCACAGCTTAGGCGCGCGCGTCCTGTACCGGATTGATCCAGATCAACCGGGCGTGTCGGTGTACTGGGTAACCTTGCGCCATGCAAACTGCCACCCTTGCCCTGGGCGCGGAGCCTGTTGCCGCGTCCCATGCGGACTGGGCTGCGCTGGACGAGCCCGCCGAATGGGAGGGCTTCAGCCGGCCCGTGGCCGGGCGCGATGGCTGGTGGGAGACCTACCTCGCCATCGATGGCATGCACTGCGCCGCCTGCTCGCTCACGGTGGAGCAGGCGCTGGGCCAGTTGCCGGATGTGGAGGGCGTTCAGGTCAATGGCGCGACCGCGATGGCGCGCCTCGTGTGGCAGCCCGGGCGAACCTGCCCCTCGGCCTGGATGGCCGCACTCCAGCGCGCCGGCTACACGGCCCTGCCGGCTGGCGACATGCTGCTGGCCGCGCCGCGGCTGCAGGCCCAACGCCTGATGCTCTGGCGCTGGCTGGTCGCGGGCTTTTGCATGATGCAGGTGATGATGTACGCGCTACCCGCCTATGTCGCCGGCCCCGGCGAGATCACGCCGGATGTGCAGGCGCTGCTGCGCTGGGCCTCCTGGGTGTTGACGCTTCCGGTCGTGCTGTTTTCCTGCTGGCCGTTCTTTGCCACCGCGCTGCGTGACCTGGGCAGACGGCGCATCGGCATGGACGTGCCGGTGGCGCTGGGCATCCTCATCACGTTTGGTGCCAGCACGGCCGCCACCTTCGATACCGCCGGGCCGTGGGGTGCCGAGGTCTGGTACGACTCGGTGACCATGTTCGTGTTTTTCCTGCTGTCCGGGCGCCTGCTGGAGCAGCGCCTGCGCGACCGCACGGCCGGCTCGCTGGAGGCGCTGATTCGCAGGCTGCCCGACAGTGTGGAGCGGCAGGGCGCTGAGGGCCAGTTCGAGCGCGTGGCCCTGCGGCGCCTCATCGTGGGCGACCTGATCCGTGTGCTGCCGGGCGAGGTCATTCCTGCGGATGGCACCGTGACGGCGGGCGACAGCCGGGTGGATGAAGCCCTGCTGACCGGTGAGTCCGCGCCGCTGCAGCGGGGCGTCGGCGGCGCGGTGATCGCCGGCAGCCACAACCTCTCCGGCCTGCTGCTGGTGCGGGTGGACCGCGTGGGTGCCGGGACCCGGTATGCCAGCATCGTGGCGCTGATGGAGCAGGCCTCGGTCCAGAAGCCGCGGCTGGCCCGGGTTGCCGACCGCATCGCCAGCCCCTTCCTGCTGGGGGTGCTGCTGGCCAGCGCCGCGGCGGCGCTGTGGTGGTGGCCGGTGGACCCGGCGCATGCGATCAGCGTGGCGGCCGCCGTCCTCATCGTCACCTGCCCCTGCGCCTTGTCGCTGGCCACGCCGGCCGCCACGCTGGCCGCGGCGGGCGCCCTGGCGCGCCGGGGCGTGCTGGTGCGTCGCCTGCAGGCGCTGGAGTCCGGCGCCACGGTGGACACGGTGGTGTTCGACAAGACCGGCACGCTTACCGAGGACCGCATGGCGGTGGTCATGCGTCGGGCCCGCCCGGGCGCCGACACTGCGCAGGCACTCCAGCTCGCGGCGGCGCTGGCGCAGCATTCACACCACCCGGTGTCGCGCGCGATTGTGCAGGCCGTTGCGGGCGCGGCCTGGCCCGCCGCGGAGATCACCGAGATACCTGGCCACGGGTTGCAGGGGACGGTCGTGGGCCGTGGTGAGATGGGAGGCCATCCGCGCGTGATGCGGCTGGGTTCGGCCGCATTTTGCGGTGCCCCGCCGCAGGACTCGCCGGCCCGTGGCCCGCAGGTGCATCTGGCCGATGGGCAGGGCTGGCTGGCCAGCTTTGAATTTGAAGAGGCGCTGCGGCCCGATGCCAGGCCTGCGGTCGGCGGGCTGCAGGCGATGGGCTTGCGGGTGCAGCTGCTCTCCGGCGACCAGACCGGAGCCGTCCTGCGGCTGGCCAGCCGCGCCGGCATCGATGAGGCCTGCGGCCAGCGCACGCCCGAAGACAAGCTGGCGCACGTGCGCGCCCTGCAGCGGCGCGGCCGGCGCGTCGCCATGGTGGGCGACGGCATGAACGATGGGCCGGTGCTGGCCTGCGCCGACCTGTCGGTGGCCATGGGGCACGCCGTGCCGCTGGCACAGGCGAAGTCCGACTTCGTGGTGCTGGGCAACCAGCTGGCCGATGTGCCTGCGCTGCTGCTGCAGGCGCGCCGCACGCGGACCGTCGTTCGGCAAAACCTGCTGTGGGCGGCACTCTACAACGCCGTCTGCGTACCGCTGGCCATCCTCGGCTTCATGCCGCCCTGGCTGGCGGGGCTGGGCATGGCAGCCAGCTCGCTGCTGGTGGTGCTGAATTCGGCGCGGCTGGCGCGCATTCCCGGGGCCGCTTGAATGGCCATACTGTTTCTGCTGATTCCGCTGTCGGTCGTGTTGGCGCTGCTCATCATCGGCGCGCTGGGCTGGGCGGTCTGGCGCGGCCAGTTCGAGGCGCTCGACCAGGAGGCCGAGCGCATTCTGCGGTCGGATTGATTTTCATCAACTCGCACCCCACCCTTGATGGAGACACTTGGGCGTCAAGAAAAAGGTGCTCCATGAACGATCAAGTAATTCCCGCCGCACTGTACAACGACACGGTCGTGCGGCAGTTTTCGCTGATGGCTGTGGTCTGGGGTGTGGTGGGCATGCTGGTCGGTGTGTTCATTGCCGCCCAGCTGGCCTGGCCTGAACTCAACTTCAACATTCCATGGCTCAGCTACGGCCGGCTCAGGCCGCTGCACACCAATGCCGTGATTTTTGCCTTTGGCGGTTGCGCGCTGATCGGCAGCAGTTACTACGTGGTGCAGCGCACCTGCCATGTCCCGCTGTTCGCGGGCAGGCTGGCCTCGTTCACCTTCTGGGGCTGGCAGGCCGTCATCGTCGCGGCCGCCATCAGCCTGCCCCTGGGCTACACCTCGGGCAAGGAATACGCCGAGCTGGAATGGCCCATCGACATCCTGATCACGCTGGTCTGGGTGTCCTATGCCATCGTCTTCTTCGGCACCATCGGCATGCGCAAGGTTCGCCACATCTATGTGGCCAACTGGTTTTACGGCTCCTTCATCCTGGCGGTGGCCGTTCTGCACCTCGTCAACAGCGCCGCCGTGCCCGCCGGCTGGATGAAGTCCTACTCGGCCTATGCCGGTGTGCAGGACGCCATGATCCAGTGGTGGTATGGCCACAACGCGGTGGGCTTCTTCCTCACCGCCGGCTTCCTGGGCATGATGTACTACTTCATCCCCAAGCAGGCCGAGCGGCCGGTGTACAGCTACCGCCTGTCCATCGTCCACTTCTGGGCGCTGATCTTCACCTACATGTGGGCCGGCCCGCATCATCTGCACTACACGGCGTTGCCGGACTGGACACAGTCGGTCGGCATGGTGTTCTCGCTGATCCTGCTGGCGCCCAGCTGGGGCGGCATGATCAACGGCATCATGACCCTGTCCGGCGCATGGCACAAGCTGCGCGACGACCCGGTGCTGCGTTTCCTGATCGTCGCCCTGTCGTTCTATGGCATGGCCACTTTCGAGGGGCCGCTGATGTCCATCAAGACCGTCAACGCCCTGTCGCACTACACCGACTGGACGGTGGGCCATGTGCATGCCGGCGCGCTGGGCTGGGTGGGCCTGATCACGATGGGCACGCTCTACTACATGATTCCGCGCCTGTTCGGCCAGAAGAAGATGTACTCCGTCCCGGCGATCGAGGTGCATTTCTGGGTCTCCACCATCGGCATCGTGCTGTACATCGCCGCCATGTGGATCGCCGGCGTGATGCAGGGCCTGATGTGGCGCGCGCTCAATGCCGACGGCAGCCTGACCTACACCTTTGTCGAGTCGGTGAAGGCCACGTATCCCTTCTACGTCATCCGCTTCATGGGCGGACTGCTTTACCTGGGCGGCATGCTGGTGATGGCATGGAATACCTGGATGACCGTGGCGCAGGGACGACCGCACCGCACCGCCGTCCCCCTGCCTCAAGCCGCCTGATGGAGCCCACAACATGAGCGACAACCACTCTTCTTCCGCTTCCGCCTCTGCCGGCTTCTCGCACGAAAAGGTCGAGACCAACAATTTCCTGATGATCGTCCTGATCCTGCTGGTCATCGCCGTCGGCGGGCTGGTGGAGATCGTCCCGCTGTTCTTCCAGACATCCACCACCGCGCCGGTGACGGGTGTCAAACCCTACACGGCGCTGCAGCTGGCAGGGCGCGACGTCTACCTGCGCGAGGGCTGCTACAACTGCCACTCCCAGATGATCCGGCCGTTCCGCGCCGAGACCCTGCGCTATGGCCACTATTCGGTGGCCGGCGAGTTCGTCTATGACCATCCCTTCCAGTGGGGCAGCAAGCGCACCGGGCCGGACCTGCACCGCGTGGGCGGCAAGTACAGCGACGAATGGCATCGCATTCACCTGAACAACCCGCGCGACCTGGTGCCGGAGTCCAACATGCCTGCCTACCCCTGGCTGGATCGGAACCTGGTGGACGCCGCGGACATGGCGCCGCGGATGCGGGCCCTGCGCAGCGTCGGTGTTCCCTATGCCGACACGCAGATCGCCCAGGCGGCGCAGGACGTCAAGGACAAGACCGAAATGGATGCCCTGGTCGCCTATCTGCAGGTGCTGGGCCTGGCCCTGAAATAAGGAGAAATACAGATGGATGTCAACAGCCTGCGCATCGTGGCCACCCTGGCCTCGCTCGTCACCTTCCTGGGCATTGTCTGGTGGGCATATTCCCGAGGCAACCGTGCGCGTTTCGACGAAGCGGCGCGCCTGCCGTTTGAGCAAGACTGATTCCGGGAGTTTTTGATGAGTGATTTCACCGGCAATTTCTGGTCGCTGTATGTGGCCGCGCTGACCCTGCTGGGCATCGTGGCCTGCCTGGTCCTGCTGTGGGTGACCGCGCGCAAGCGGATTGTCTCCAGCGCCGACAACACCACCGGCCATGTGTGGGACGGGGACTTACGGGAAATGAACAACCCCATGCCGCGCTGGTGGATGTGGCTGTTCGTGCTGACCATTGTGTTTTCCCTGGGGTACCTGGTGGCCTATCCCGGCCTGGGCGCCTACCAGGGTCGACTCGGCTGGAGCACCCAGGCCGAGTACACGGTCGAGGTAGCGCGCGCCAACCAGGAGCTCGCGCCGCTGTATTCGCAGTTCACCGCGAAGCCCGCTGAGGAGCTGGCCGGCGACGCCAATGCCATGGCGATTGGCGAGCGCCTGTTCATGAACAACTGTGCCCAGTGCCACGGCTCCGACGCGCGTGGCAGCAAGGGCTTTCCCAACCTGACCGACGGCGACTGGCTGCATGGCGGCACGCCCGACAAAATCACGGAAACGCTGACGCGCGGCCGGCAGGGGAAGATGCCGCCGATGGCGGCGGCGGTGGGCACGCCCGACGACGTGAAGAATCTCGCCAACTATGTGTTGAGCCTGTCCGGCAGTCCACACGACTCCGTGCGCGGGGCCCTGGGCAAAAGCAAATTCGGCGCCTGCGCGGCCTGCCATGGCATGGATGGCAAGGGCAACCCGGCGCTGGGCGCGCCCAACCTCACCGATGACATCTGGCTGCACGGCTGGGGTGAGCAGGCCATCATCAACATGATCAACAGGGGCAAGACCAGCGAGATGCCGGCGCAGATCGGCAAGCTGACCGAAGCACAGCTTCATGTGCTGACGGCCTACATCTGGGGCATGTCCAACAAGCCCCTTCCGGCCAAACCCTGAGAGAACCTGAAGAGTCCCTGAAGAGCCCCTGAAGAGAAAGTTTCGCTTGCAATCTTCCACACGTCGCAAAGTGATACCCATCGTGCCGGAAGTGGCGCATGGGCTGACGGAGTCGCTGTACGAGGCGCAGAAGAAGGTCTATCCGCGCTCGGTCACAGGCTTGTTCGCGCGCTGGCGCCTGGCTTGCGTCATCCTGACCCAGCTGGTGTTCTACGGCCTGCCCTGGCTGGAGTGGGGTCAGCGGCAGGCGGTGCTGTTTGACCTGGGCGCGCGGCGCTTCTACATCTTTGGCTATGTGCTGTACCCGCAGGACTTCATTTATCTCACCGGGCTGCTGGTGGTCAGCGCGCTCACGCTGTTTCTCTTCACGGCCGTCGCCGGGCGCCTGTGGTGCGGTTTTGCCTGCCCGCAGACCGTGTACACCGAGATCTTTCTGTGGATAGAGCGCAAGGTCGAGGGCGACCGCACCCTGCGGATGCGGCTGGACGGCTCGCCCATGTCGCTGGAAAAACTGGTCAAGAAGTGGTTCAAGCACATCCTGTGGCTGGGGCTGGCGATGTGGACCGGCTTCACCTTCGTCGGGTATTTCGCGCCGATCCGCGAGCTCGGGATGCAGTTCCTGCAAACGCGCATGAGCGCCTGGGAAGTGTTCTGGGTGTGCTTCTACGGCCTGGCCACCTATGGCAATGCCGGCTTCCTGCGCGAGCAGGTGTGCAAATACATGTGCCCGTATGCGCGCTTCCAGGGGGCCATGTTTGACCGCGACACCCTGATCGTGAGCTATGACGGCAGCCGTGGTGAACCGCGCGGGGCGCGTTCGCGCACGGCCGACCCGGCCGCGCTATCGCTGGGCGCCTGCGTGGACTGCACCCTGTGCGTGCAGGTCTGCCCGACCGGCATTGACATCCGCAAGGGCCTGCAGTACGAGTGCATCGGCTGTGCCGCCTGCATCGACGCCTGCGATGGCGTGATGGACAAGATGAACTATGCGCGCGGCCTGATTCGCTTCACGACCCAGAACGCGCTGGCCCAACACTGGAGCCGGCTGCAGATATGGCGGCAGGTCCTGCGTCCGCGGGTGCTGGTCTACGGCGCCATCCTGCTGGCCTTGTGCCTGGGCCTGCTGTGGAGCCTTGTCGTCCGCATGCCGCTCAAGGTCGACGTGGTGCGCGACCGTGCCGCGCTGTCGCGCATCGTGGCCGGCGGCAAGCTGGAGAACGTTTACCGGCTGCAGATCATGAACGCCACCGAGCAGCCGCAGCACTACCGCATCGCCGCCGGCGGGCTGGATGGGCTGACTTTGGCCTCCGACGCCGAGGTGGTGGTCGGCCCGGCAGAATCCCGTTGGGTTGCCGTCAGGCTGCAGATTCCCTACGGCTCCGCCAGCCCCGGCTCGCATCCCATCCAGTTCAGCATCGGCGACATCGCGGGTGATGCCCATGTGAGCGAGAAGTCCGTGTTCCTCGTGCCCCGTTAGGAGATAGTCCATGAACGACCTGCCGCAAGCCACTCCTCCTCCTCCTTCTCCCCCCTGGTGGAAGCACGGCCATGTCTGGCTGGTGATCACCGGCCCCGTCGCGGTGGTGGTTGCCGGCCTGACCACGGTGTGGATCGCGGTGCGCAGCCCTGATCCGGTCGTGGCGGAGGACTACTACCGGCGCGGCATGGAGATCAACCAGACGCTCGCCAGGGACAAGGCCTTGATGCCCGCCCTGCAGGGCCGCAATCATGCCGCCACGCCGCCGGCCGCGGCACCGCGATAGTTCGAAACTACAAGGAGACATGCCATGTGGAGTCAGAAACTCATGCGGGTCGCCTGGCCCGCTTTCCTGTCGGCCTGCATTCTGGAACTGGTGGTATTCGCGGTGGTGGATCCGTTCGAGTTGCGGTGGGCCGGGCAGGCGCTCGGTTGGCCACGGACCGGCGTCTACACAGCGGGCTTCTTCGTCTTCTGGGCCGTCGGAACGGCGTCGTGTGCCCTGACGACACTGCTGGGCATGCCGCCTGCCGAGGTCAACTGCTGCCCGCTGGCATCCGGCGAGCGCCCGGACGGCTGCCCTCAGCAATAGCCATGCGGCAGACGCCGCCGGATTGCCCTGCGGCGGCCGAGGGCCAGCTGACACGGGCCTGGCTCAGGCCTGTGCGTGGCTGTCGCTGTCGCTGTCAGGCAGCCGGACCACCAGCACGGGGACGGGTGCCAGGCGGACAATCTGTTCAGCGCCGCTGCCCATGAGCACGCGGCCGAGACCGCGTCTGCCGTGGGTGCCTGCAACGATCAGGTCCGCGTTCCAGCGCTTCGCCGCATCGGCCACGGTTTCCGCCAGCCTCTCGCCGGATTTGTCGAACAGCATGGAGTCGGCTTCCACGCCGGCAGACTGGGCCATGGCCATGCCCTGATCCAGAATCTTTTCACCGGTCTCCCGCATGACGGTGACGAGGTCGCCGGAGTAGCCGTAGGGGTCGTAGGCCGTGAGGTAGGTCAGCTCTTCCATCACGTGGACCAGCCGCACCCGGCCGCCGAAGTCCCTGGCGAACTGCAAGGCGGTGACCAGGGCCTTGTTGGAGGTTTCGCTGCCGTCGACGGGCACGAGAATGCGTTTGTACATGGTGGGGCTCCTTTGCGGGTGATGGCCTGATGCCTGCAGTGTGGAGCGCTTGCCGTCGGGCCGGGTTGATGTCGATCAAACAGGGAAATACTTTGTTGACCGGATCGCCGCCGGGAGGCTGCGGGGGAACTGTACATGCGTTCAGCATCCACTTCTCCTCCTGACGACAGCCCGGCGGCGGGAGGCTTGGCGGACATGAGTTGTAAGATCACCGTGTGTTCAACCAAACAACGCCGGGAAAAACAAGCTCAACCAGCCGTGAGCGGGTCGGTGACGCCACCGTGTCCCCGCCGTCGGTGGCCGCCGCGCCCGAGTTGGCCCGTGCCGGCGGCGAAGCTGTCCAGCGCCCCGCAGGTGCCAGTGCAATGGACGCCACCGCTGCCCGGCTGGCGGGTCTGCTCGACTCGGCCATGGACGCCATCATCACCGTGGACGAAGAACAGCGCATCGTGCTGTACAACCGCGCGGCGGAGAAAATCTTCGGCTGGCCGAGCGCACAGGCGATGGGAGCACGCCTGGAAAAACTGATGCCGGAGCGCTTCCGCGGCAGCCATGCCGGGCATGTCCGCCAATTCAATACCACGGGCATCACCTCGAGGCGCATGGGCGACGGCACCGTGCTTTACGGGCAGCGCGCCAGCGGTGAAGAGTTTCCGATGGAAGCCTCCATCTCCCAGCTGGATACCGTGGACGGCAAGCTGTTCACCGTGATCCTGCGCGATGTCAGCGAGCGCATGCGCACCCAGGAAGAACTGAGCGCCTTCGCCGCCGCGGCCCACACCATTCGCGAAGGCGAGAAGACCCGTATCGCACGGGAACTGCATGACGAACTGGCCCAGTCGCTGACGGCCCTCAAGATGGACGCGATCTGGGTGCGCGACCAGTTGCCGGAGGGAGCGCAGGCGGCCGCCGCCAAGCTCGGCGAGATGCTGGCCATGCTCGACACCACGGTCGCAGCCACCCGCCGCATCGCCTCGGACCTGCGCCCGCTGCTGCTGGATGACCTGGGCCTGGCGCCGGCCATCGAGTGGCTGGTTCAAAATTTCAGCCAGCGCTCCGGCGTGGCCTGCACGCTCTCGGTGGATGACGAGGTGGAACTGCACGAGCCCTACGCCACCGCTGTTTTCCGTATCGTGCAGGAGTCGCTGGCCAATGTGGCCAAGCATGCGGAAGCCTCGCGCGTCGAGGTGAAAATCGAGCGGACGCCGGAGGCGGTCACCCTGCATGTTGCCGACAACGGCCGGGGCTTCTCGCCGGCCGCGCCACGCAGCCCCAATTCCCTGGGCCTCCTGGGCCTGCGCGAGCGTGCGCAGTTGCTCAAAGGGGCTGTCACCATCGATAGCCAGCCGGGGCAGGGGACCCGTATCGATGTGCGGATTCCGGTTCAGGTTCAGGAAGCGGGGGCAGCGGATTGATCAGGATCGTCATTGTGGATGACCACGCCATCGTGCGGGAAGGTCTCAAGCGCATCATTTCCTCGGCCGACGACATGGAGGTGGCCGGCGAGGCCGCCAATGGCGCCGAGGCCATGCAGCGGGTGCGTGAACTGTCGTTCGATGTACTGATGCTGGACCTGTCCATGCCGGGACGCAGCGGCATGGAGCTGATCAAGCTGGTTCGCGCCGAGAAGCCCAAGCTGCGCATCCTGGTGCTGAGCATGCACCAGGAGCTGCAGTACGCCGTGCGCGCCATCAAGTCCGGTGCCAGTGGCTACCTGACCAAGGAGAGCGCGCCGGCGCAACTGGAGCAGGCCATCCGCAAGATCGCCGCTGGCGGTGCTTTCATCAGTGCCGAGGTGGCCGAGCAGCTGGCGCTGGGCGCGATGCCGGGCAGCGAGGTCGCCGCGCACGGGACCCTGTCGGACCGCGAATTCGAAGTGTTCCGCCTGCTGGTCGCCGGTGTATCGGTCACCGACATCGCGGGCCGGCTCAACCTGTCGGTCAAGACGGTCAGCACGCACAAGTCCAACCTGATGCAGAAGATGGGTCTGCACAATCAAAGCGAGCTGATCCGCTACGCCATGCGGCACGGCCTGACCGACCAGTTCGAACCCTAAGAACCTGTTTACGATCTAAACGCGGCCTCGTTTAGATCGTAAACAGGTTCTTAGCCCGCTCGGAAAATTCCTAGGCCCCCTGCGGCGCCGGCCGAGGTAAATTTAGGGGCACGCCGAGGCCCACTTTCGACCTGCGCCGATGGCCCTGCGACCGCACCGCGGTCACAGTAGAGGCATGCTTCAGCGCCATACTTCCGCCATCAAGGTCTTCCTCGCCGAGGACTCCGCCATGATCCGCCAGCGCGTTGCCGTCTTGCTGGGCGCACGCGCCATCACTGTGGTGGGCGAGGCTGGCACGCCTCAGGCGTCGATCGACGGGATTCTTTCCGCGTGGCCCGATGTGGTGGTGCTGGATGTGCAGCTCGATGGCGGTTCAGGCATGCAGGTTCTGCGGGCCGTTCGCCTGGCTGCCCCCGGCATTGCCTTCGTCGTGTTCAGCAACAACTCGGCCCCGGCCTACCGCAAGCGTTATCTCGACGAGGGCGCCTACCGCTTCCTCGACAAGAGCACCGAATTCGACCAGCTCGCGCAGACGGTGGCGTCTGCGTGTGAGGTCGTGTAATGAAACCAACGACCCAGCAGGAGAAATGCATGCCTGGCCTCAACCTTGACACCCCCGCATCCCCGATCCGCTTTGTGCCCCGGCCGCCCCCGACGCGGGCCGGGACCGTCGCGCCCCTGAAAATCCTGTGCGCCAGCTGCCATCTGCGGGACTTGTGCCTGCCCTGCGGAATGACGGGCACCGATATGGCCCGCCTGGACAGTTTGAGGTTCGGGCGACGCAAGGTCAGGCTCGGAGAAGCCCTTTACCGCGCGGGTGATCGTTTCCAGTTCATTTATGCGGTGCGCAGCGGCACGTTCAAGTCCAGCCTCACGCTGGCGGATGGCCGCGAGCAGGTCAGCGCCTTTCACATGGCGGGCGAACTGATGGGCCTGGACGGTGTGGCCCACGGCACGCACGCGAGCAGCGCCACGGCGCTGGAGGACACCGAGGTCTGCGCCATTCCCTATGCCCACCTCACGGAACTGGCGGCGGGCAATGCGGGCACGCAGAACCTGGTCAGCCGCCTGATGAGCCGCGAGATCGTGCGCGAGCACAGCCTGATGATGCTGCTGGGCAGCATGAATGCCGAGGAGCGTCTGGCGGCTTTCCTGCTGAACCTGTCGCAACGGCTGAGAGCCCGCGGCTACTCGGCCAACGAGTTCCACCTCCGGATGTCCCGGGCCGAAATCGGCAGCTACCTGGGCATGAAGCTGGAGACCGTGAGCCGGACCTTTTCGGCTTTCCAGCACAAACGCCTGCTGGAAGTGGACAAGCGCCATATCCGCATCACCGATCCGGACGGCCTGACGCGGTCATTCGAGATGCATGTGCATTGAGTGCTTCGCAGGCCATCGAAGCACGGGCGGTTGATGTGAATCAAAGCGCCGCCGGGGCAGGCCCGCTAAGCTGACACGCTTTGACCCACGACCCTGCTGCGGCCTGATGGGCGGGTGCCTGCCTGACCGTCCACTCATCCCTTTTGCGTCAATGCAGCCGTCGCCGGGCGGACCGGGCGTCTGAACATGGCCGGGATCTCCTGTACGTCCTGCCGTCCTGCTGTCCTGCACTTGTTCCGCATCAACCACAACCTGCCGAAATTTCATGCCTGCTGATCTCACCGAAGCTATCCCGCCCCGAAAAATCATCCGCTCCTGGCTCGCACCCATCGCCACCAAAAACACCGCGTACGCGTTGCTCCTGGTGGTGTCGGACCTTGCCCTGTTCGCGCTGGCCATCTCTGCGACCGTACTGTTGGCCCAGCCTGCGCTGCAGGTGCTGGCGGCCATCCTGACCGGCCTGGTCATCGGGCGTCTTTTCATCCTGGGCCACGATGCCTGCCACCAGAGCCTGACCCCGCACCGCCGGCTCAACCGGTGGCTGGGGCGGCTGGTATTCATGCCGTCCCTCACGCCATACAGCCTCTGGGACGTTGGCCATAACGTGGTCCATCACGGTTACACCAACCTCAAGGACTTCGACTTTGTCTGGCAGCCGTATTCGATCGAAGCCTATCGGCGCATGCCCGCCTGGCGCAAGGTGTGTGAGCGCCTGTATCGAAGCGGCTGGGCGCCATGGCTTTACTACGGCGTTGAAATCTGGTGGAAGCGAATGTACTTCCCGTCGCGGGCGTTGATGCCCACACGCCGCGGCATTTTCACGGCCGACTGTCTGCTGGTCACCGCGGTAGCAGCCGCCTGGATTGCCGCGCTCGCCTATGCGGCATCCGCGACCGGCCAATCGGTCGCGTGGCTGCTCGGCGTCGCGTTGGTGCTGCCGCTTTTTGTCTGGAACGCCTTGATGGGTTTTGTCGTCTATGTCCATCACACGCATGCCAGCGTTGCCTGGTACGAGCAAAAAAACGACTGGTCGGCGGCCAGCCCTTTTGTTTCGACCACGGTGCACCTGACATTCGGTGCAGGCATCGGCTGCGCGCTGCACCACATCATGGAGCACACGGCGCATCACGTCGACATGAGCCTGCCGCTGTATCGCCTCAAGAAAGCGCAGGCGCTGCTCGAGAAAAAACTGCCGGGCCGAATTGTGATTCAGCCGTTTTCATGGGCATGGTATTTCCAGACGGCCCGGCGCTGCAAGCTCTACGATTTTGAGCGGCAATGCTGGACGGACTTTGCCGGAAGGCGAACGAGTTAGGGCCTGGCGCCCACCGCGAAATGCGGCACCTGAACGAGTGCACCCCGCCGCGCAAAAAGCGCGGCGGGGTGCGTGGCTGTCGCACCGCCAATGGGCCTGGGCCCGGGTGCTCAGGGTGCTTGTTTATTGAACAGCAGGATAGGCATGCTCCAGGGCGCTGACCGATACAACGGTACCCGACGACGCTTCGGCCTTGACTTCAGCACGGGTCCTGGTGCTGGCCGTTGTGCCGCTGAAGGCCGGGTCCTGGTAAGTGTTGCCGATGTTCACGCTGTAGCCTTCGCGCTGTGCCTGCAGCAATTCGGCCTGCACGTCAGCACGTGTTTTGGTGCTGACGGCGCTCACCTGGTCCAGCCGGTCCAGCGGATAGGGGTCGCGACCTTCGGCGAAGCTGTTGGCCGAGGCAAGTGCAGCGATGGCAAGAATGGAGGCAGAGACAAGAGTCGATTTCATGATGAATTTCCTTGAGAATGTTTTTGAAATATCCGGTCGGACGGGCTTTCTGCCCGAGGGGCCTTCATCGCTGAGTCGCTGTTTGTGGCTCATCGATGCACTGAACCTTGTTCCGCATCGTCGATAGACAAGTGTGCTTTGGCAGAACATTCCGTTGTCAAAACTGGAACAATGGAAGCGCCATATGCTGGAACTTTTTGACGCGTTAAAAGTTCTGGGTCGCTGCCCCATCAAGCGCAGCTACATTGCAGCCACGTTGATTGCACATGGCGAAATCGGACGATGCCGGACTCTCATTGCAGAAAGGACGTGCCACGCTCTGGCATGTCATATGGGGACTGATGGCCGGTTTTCCATGCCGGCCGCGGCTGCAGGGCGATGGCCTTGCGCTTGCGCGGTCAAGGCTCACTCGTGCCGCGCGTCGATTTTCTTGATCACAGTCCGCGTGGACTTGATCATGAATTCCAGAAACACGCTGGTTCTTGCCGGAATGAATTTGCGGCTGGGCAGTGCCGCATACAGGGTGTTGGTGCCCGTGATCCAGGGCGACAGGATTCGTTTGAGCTCGCCACTGTGGAGGTGGTTGGCCACCATGTGACTCGACTGGCTGATGATGCCGGCGCCATCGACGCAGGCGCGTATCAGCGTGTCGGAGTGGTTGACCAGCATGGCGGGCTCGATCGGCACTTCCAGCTCGCGCCTGTTCTCGTCGGGATTGATGAGGCGCCAGGTGCGGTGCCGGTTGGCCGGGGCCTTGATCCGCAGGCAGCGGTGCCGGGCGAGGTCTTCGGGCTGCTGCGGAATGCCATTGCGGCGCAGGTAGTCGGGTGAGGCGCACAGAATGCCGTCCGACGAGGCAATGGGCCGCGCAATGATGTTGGCGTCGAAGGTATCGGTCGCGCCCAGCAGCGTCAGGTCGTAGTCTTCCACCGGCGGCACGAGCGGCGAGTCGACGTAAATATCGAGCACGACCTTGGGATAGCGCCGCCCGAACTCGGCCACCAGCGGCCCCAGCACATGCACACCGAAGATGGGCGGCGTCAGGATGCGGATCACGCCGGACATCTCCTGGGCATGCGCCTGCGCCGCCGCGTGGGCCTCGTCGATGTCGCTCAGGATGTGGCGCACGCGAGCCAGGTAGGCAACACCTGCATCCGTCAGTGCCATGCGGCGGGTGGTGCGATGCAGCAGCCGCACGCCCAGATGGTCTTCCAGGTCGCTGACCAGCCGGGTCACCACGGCCGACGACATGTCGAATTTGCGCGCTGCGGCGGCAAAGCTGCCGTCGTCCACCACCTGTTGAAACACCCGCATTGATTGAAGACGGTCCATGGAATACCCTTGCTTTTCATTTGATTATTGCTGTTTTAGCAGCAATAAATTGTTAATTTTGCTGTTTTTTGATTTGCATGAACGGAATAAAGTTCGTCCATCGATGAGCCGGAACCCCCTTGCAAGGCGACTCACCGAGGCTGGACAGACGGGATAGATGAGCCCGCCATGCCCGGAAATGTCACTTTAACTTTGAGAGGACTTTCATCATGAAATCGAAATTGATTGCCAGCGCCGTTGTGGCGATTGCTGCCCTGACTTCCGTAGCCGCTTCGGCCCAGACCTTCAATTCCTATCTGTGGGATCAGATGAAAGTGCCTTCGACCCGCACGCGTGCTGAAGTCCAGGCCGAAGTGCTGCAGGGGCAGCATGAAGGGGCCACGGCCAGTTCCAGCGCCAGCGGCGCAACGACCCAGCAAAATCCGGGCGCGTCCAACGGCGACACGTCTGGTACTGCGTCCCAGGGCGCTGCCGTCGTGAAGTCCGTTCAGCAATAAGCGATACCCGCTGATGCAGCGGCAGGCGCCCGCTCCAGGCTGGCGTCCCCGTTGCAACATGCAAAGGCTCCGGCGCCGTAACAGATTCCGGGGCCTTTGTACGTGGTGGGTGCGCAGAGACCGTCCAGGCCCTTGCAGAATTGCCCAGTCACTGCCGTGGACGGCGGGCAGCTACTACAAAACAATAGCGGTTTGCGCCTCTCTTGCTTTAGCCGTCGGGGAGTCGGGGATTGGTTATGAATAACTTGATACACGCTGCAGCGGCCCCCTGTGCGGAGCGCTGCGGCTGTCACTCGGGTGGTGCGCCGGACATCGGTCGGTCGGCGTCCGGGCCCCGGCGCGATGTCTTGCGCGCCTCATAGCGCTTCATCAGCGGCGTGACCGAAATGCCGTGCGCAATCACCGAAGCAATCACCACCGCCAGCGTGATGGAAAGCAGGCGCTGGGCCAGTGCCGTTTCAATGTCGTGGCTGATGGCGTAGAGCAGGTAATACAGCGAGCCGATGCCGCGAATGCCGAACCAGCCCATCAGGCGGCGCTGCGCGCCCTTCACGGGCGTGCCCAGCAGGCCAAGGTACACGGCCAACGGGCGAATCACCAGGAACAGCACCGGGATGAACCACAGCACTTCGCCGTGAAAGCGTACCGTGGCAACCAGCACCCCCACGGTCAGCACCATGGCCACCTCGACAAAGCTTTCCAGCTGGCTGTTGAAGCGCTGCACCTCGTTCATCATGTGGGCGGGAGCTTCGGCACCCGACGCATGCTGTTCTGCCGCGCTCAGCTCGGGCGCAGGTGGGGCGACCGGGGCTTGCGGCAGCTCGTCAATGCGCCGGAGCGCCAGCCCGGCGGCGAACACGGCAAGGAAGCCGTAGGTCTGGCTGACCAGGGCCAGGCCGTAGGTCAGGGCGATCAGCCCCAGGGCAATGAATTCGTCGGAGCCCAGCGCCTCGCGATGGCGCATGCGCAGGTAGAGGATGACGCGGCCGATCAGCGAGCCCATCAGGTAGCCCAGCCCGAGGCCGCCGGCCACCGCCCACAGCACATCAACCGCCCACCAGCGCCAGCCGCCGTCGCCCAGTTCGTGCAGGCCCAGCAGGCCCAGCCCCAGCATGACGAAGGGGAAGGCCGAGCCGTCGTTGAGGCCGCCTTCGCCGGTGAGGCCAAAGCGCAGGCGATCCCGGTCCCCCGCATTGGCCACCTGTACGTCAGACGCCAGCACCGGGTCGGTGGGGGCCAGAATCGCGCCAAGCAGCACGGCCGCGCCCAGCGGCAAGCCGAGGCCCCACACGCCGAGTGCCGTGATCGCGCCCACCGTGGCCACCATCGACACCGTGGCCAGTTGCACTGGGATGCGCCAGCGCTGGTCCGTCAGCGGCAGTTTCAGCTTCATGCCTGCGGTGAACAGCGATATCAGCACGGCCACTTCGGTGAGCCGTTCCAGCAGCGCCACGTTCTTCAGCGCGTCAAGCTTGAGCAGGCCCAGTCCCATCGGCCCGATGGCCACGCCCACCCCGAGGTAGAGCATCGCCGCGCTCAGCGGCAGGCGCGCAATGAAGGAGCCGCTCAGGGTCATCACAATCAGCAAGGCGCCGACGATGATGCAGCCCAGGGTGAAAGCGTCCGGCTCCATCATGGTGGAGCGGACAGGTGGTGCGGCGGTGGTTGCCCTTCAGCGCAAAAGACGGTGCAAGTCATTTGCACAGCTTAAAGCAAACCCGTTCGGTGGGCGCTGGCCGCCGGGACCGTGATTTCATGATGCTTATGGCGGGGAACCTGGTCCGGCCTGATCACTACCTGCCCATTCCCTTTCCGCGAATGATGGCGTCGGACACATCGGCGGGCGCCTCCGTGTAGTGCTTGAACTCCATCGTGTAGGTGGCCCGGCCCTGCGTCAGTGAGCGCAGCGTCGTCGAGTAGCCGAACATTTCGCTCAGCGGTACTTCGGCGCGCACCAGCTTGCCGCCGCCCCCCGCAATGTCTTCCATGCCCTGGATCATGCCGCGGCGCGTTGACAGGTCGCCCATCACATGGCCCATGAAGTCTTCTGGCATTTCGACTTCAACCGCCATCATGGGCTCGAGCAAAATCGGCTTGGCGCGGCGCATCGCCTCCCTGAACGCGATGGCGCCGGCCATGCGGAAGGCGTTTTCATTCGAATCAACATCATGCGACGAGCCGAACACCAGCGTGGCCTTCACGTCAACCACCGGATAGCTGGCCAGCACGCCGGCCGTCAGGGCATCCTGGATGCCCTTGTCCACCGCCGGAATGTATTCGCGCGGCACCACGCCGCCCTTGACGGCATCAACGAACTCATAGCCCTTGCCCGGTGGCTGCGGCTCGACGTTCAGCACGGCATGGCCGTACTGCCCGCGCCCGCCCGACTGCTTGATGAACTTGCCTTCAACGTCCTTGACGGCCTGCTTGATCGTCTCGCGGTAGGCGACCTGGGGTTTGCCGACGGTCGCATCCACGCCGAACTCGCGCTTCATCCGGTCGACCAGAATCTCCAGGTGCAGCTCGCCCATGCCCGAGATGATGGTCTGGCCGGATTCCTCGTCGGTCTGCACCCGGAACGAGGGATCTTCCTGGGCCAGCCGGTGCAGCGCCACCCCCATCTTCTCCTGGTCGGCCTGGGTCTTGGGCTCGACGGCCTGGGAGATCACCGGCTCCGGAAAGACCATGCGCTCCAGCATGATCACCTTGTCCGGGTCGCACAGGGTGTCGCCGGTGGTCACGTCCTTCAGGCCCACCGCCGCCGCGATGTCGCCCGCATGCACTTCCTTGATTTCCTGGCGGACGTTGGCGTGCATCTGCAGCAGCCGCCCGAGCCGCTCCTTGCGCGTCTTGCCCGGGATGTACACCGTGTCGCCCGTCTTGACCACGCCCGAATAGACGCGAAAGAAGATCAGCTGCCCGACAAACGGGTCCGTCATGACCTTGAACGCGAGCGCCGCAAACGGCTCGTTATCGCCGGGGTGGCGCTCGGCGGTCTTGTCGTCTTCGGTGTGGCCGAGGATGGCCGGCACGTCGACCGGTGAGGGCAGGTAGTCGATGATGGCATCGAGCAGCGCCTGCACCCCCTTGTTCTTGAAGGCGCTGCCGCACAGCATCGGGACGATCTCGTTGGCGACGGTGCGCTGGCGGATCCCCTGCCGGATTTCGTCTTCGCTCAGCGCTTCGCCGGCGAGGTACTTTTCCAGCAAGGGCTCGCTGGCTTCGGCGGCGGCCTCGATCATCTTGTCACGCCAGGTCCTGGCGGTGGCGAGCAACTCGTCCGGAATGTCGCGGTATTCGAAATGCAGGCCCTGGCTGATGTCGTCCCAGACGATGGCTTTCATCTTCACCAGATCGACCACGCCCTGGAAGTGATCCTCGGCGCCGATCGGAATCTGCACCGGCACCGCCACGCCTTTCATGCGCTCGCCGATCTGGCGCTGCACGCGGAAAAAGTCGGCACCCACGCGGTCCATCTTGTTGACGAAGGCAATGCGCGGCACCTTGTACTTGTTTGCTTGGCGCCACACGGTTTCCGACTGCGGCTGCACGCCGCCGACGGAGTCGTAGACCATCACCGCGCCGTCGAGCACGCGCATGGAGCGCTCGACCTCGATCGTGAAGTCGACGTGGCCCGGCGTGTCGATGATGTTGATGCGGTGTTCCGGGTAGTTGCCGGCCATGCCTTTCCAGAAGGCAGTCGTTGCGGCGGACGTGATGGTGATGCCTCGCTCCTGCTCCTGCTCCATCCAGTCCATGGTGGCCGTTCCCTCGTGGACCTCGCCGAGCTTGTAGTTCACCCCGGTGTAAAACAGGATGCGCTCGGTCGTGGTGGTTTTCCCGGCGTCAATGTGAGCGCTGATGCCGATGTTGCGGTAGCGTTCAATAGGTGTTTTGCGGGTCATGACGTCTCCTTGCGCACCAGGTTGGGCGGGCACGACCGGCGCTTTGTGCAACAACAGCGTCCGGCGAAGCCCGCCTGATCAGGGTATGCGAAGGAGATGCTAAAAACAATAGCGAATTACCGCAGCGAACGCTGCACGTGCAGTACGTGTGCAATACGTGTGCAGTGTGAGGGGGCTGCTTATGCCGTTTCGGCCAGCGCATCGCCCAGCGCGTTGATCAGCCGGTCGATCTCGGCCTTTTCGCTGATGAAGGGCGGGGCCAGCTGGATGGTGTCGCCGCCGTAGCGCACGTAGAAGCCCTTCTTCCAGCAGTTCATCGCAATCTCGTAGGGACGGCGTGCCGGCTCGCCCGGCAGTGCGGCAATCGTGAAGCCGGCGGCCAGGCCGTAGTTGCGGATGTCGGCCACATGCTTGCTGCCTTTGAGGCTGTGCACGGCGTTCTCGAAATGCGGCGCCAGCGCCTTGACGCGGCCTATCATGTCTTCCTTCTGCAGCACATCGAGCGCGGCCACGCCAGCGGCGCAGGCCACCGGGTGGGCCGAGTAGGTGTAGCCGTGCGGGAACTCGATCATGTACTCCGGGCCGCCCGCGTCCATGAAGGTGTCGTAGATGTCTTTTGTCGCGACCACGGCGCCCAGCGGCTGCGCGCCATTGGTCACCTGCTTGGCGATGTTCATGATGTCGGGCACCACGCCAAAGGCCTCGGCGCCGGTCCAGGCGCCGCAGCGGCCAAAGCCGGTGATGACCTCGTCAAAAATCAGCAGGATGTTGTGCGCCGTGCAGATCTCACGCAGGCGCTGCAAATAGCCCTGCGGCGGAATCACCACGCCGGCCGAACCGGAGAAGGGCTCAACGATCACGGCGGCGATGTTGGACGCGTCGTGCAGCGCGATCACGTCGAGCAGGCGGTCGGCCAGTTCAGCGCCGGTGGGCGGCATGCCGCGGTGAAAGGAGCCGGGCAGCGGCTGGGTGTGCGGCAGATGGTCGGCCTCGACCCCCTGGCCAAACAGCTTGCGGTTGGCCGCGATGCCGCCGACCGAAATGCCGCCGAAGTTGACGCCGTGGTAGCCCTTCTCGCGGCCGATCAGGCGCGTTTTGCCGGCCTGGCCCTTGGCGCGCCAGTAGGCCCGCGCCATCTTGAGCGAGGTGTCGGCCGCCTCGGAGCCCGAGCCGGTGAAGAACACGTAGTCCAGCCCTTCGGGCGTCAGTTCCTTGATCTTGTTGGCCAGCTCGAAGGCCAGCGGGTGGCCGAACTGGAAGGCCGGTGCATAGTCGAGCTTGCCGACCTGGCGGCTCACGGCCTCGGTGATTTCGCGCCGACAGTGGCCCAGGCCCGAGCACCAGAGGCCCGACAGGCCGTCAAAAATCTTGCGTCCCCCGGCATCCGTCAGGTAGGCGCCGCTGGCCTCCACCACCATGTGCGGGTTGGCCTTGAAGCTGCGGTTGGCGGTGTAGGGCATCCAGTGGGCGTCGAGCCAGGCGGCATCCATGCGGGGGTCGGCGGCCGTTGTGGGTTGCTCAAGGTCAGTGAAGCGCATGTGCTTTCTCCGGAGTTTGGGGGGGCAGGAAATGGTGGGGAGCGGCCTCGCGAGAACCCGAGAGCCCGAGAACCCATTTGCGAGGCAATGAGGACATTCTGGAGTGTTCTGTTAACCTCTAAAAGCATGCAATATCAATGTTTACTTGAGGTTTTATGCAAGTGAAGCGCGCCGTGCTGGGGCAGTTGAGCGACATGGACCTGCGGCTGCTGCAGGTGTTCAAGAGCGTGGTCGATTGCGGCGGCATGGCTGCGGCCGAGCTGGAACTCAACATCGGCACGTCCACGGTCAGCCGCCATGTGAAGGACCTGGAGACCCGGCTGGGCCTGGTGCTGTGCCGCCGTGGCCGAGCCGGTTTTGCCCTCACGCCCGAAGGGCAGCGGGTTTATGAAGAGACTTTGCGCTTGCTGGCTTCGGTGGAGGGTTTTCGCAACAGCATTGACGACATCCACTCACGCATGGGGGGCGCGCTGGCGGTTGCGGTGTTCGACAAGACCGCCAGCAATCCGCGGGCCCACATCGGTGAAGCGATTGCCGAATTCACCGAACAGGCGCCAGACGTGCACCTGCAACTGCATGTGGCTTCCATCAACGCCATCGAGCGTGGCGTGATGGATGGCAGCTACCAGGTGGGCATCATTCCGGCCCACCGCACTTCTCACAGTCTGCTGTATGCCGAGCTGTTCAGCGAGACCATGCTGCTGTACTGCGGCGCGCAGCATCCGCTGTTTGGCGCCGACCCGGGGTCTTCGCTGACCTGGGACGGGCTGCAGGCCTACCATTTCGCGGGTCTGGGCTATCACTCGCCCAACATGGCCTTAAGCCACAGCGCAGGCCTGTCGCGCAAGGCCACGGGGTTTGACCAGGAGGCCATTGCCACTCTGATCCTCTCGGGGAAGTTTCTCGGCTTCCTGCCAGACCACTACGCCGAGGGGTTTGAGCGACGCGGCCAGATGCGGGCGGTGCAGCCCGCCGTGTTCCGCTACCCCTGCACTTTTGTCAGCCTGCTCAGGCGCTCTCCCCAGCCGTCGCGCGTGGTACAGGCCTTTCACGATTGCCTGGTGCGGGCGCACGGCAAGACCGGGGCGCCCTGAAGCTGCAGCGAAGGAGGACTACCAGTCCACCACGCTCAGGCCCAGGCTCAATACAGTGCGCTTTCTGTTGAAGTCCAGCAGGCTGTCGCCGTAGCCGCTGAACAACTGCACGTGGTAGCGCAGGCCGGTGTAGCTGGATGAGGAGGCGGGCCCCACCATCCAGTCCAGTCGGGCCGAGCCGTGGGCCTCCTTGCGCAGCGAATGCCGCATCGTGAGGCCCAGGCTGTGGGCCTTGTTGATCTGCCAGGCGCCGGTCAGTTCTGCGCGGCCCACGTAGTTTTCGATGCCGGGGTTGTCGTCATTGCCGGACGACTCGCGCAGCCGGTCCCAGACCCGGCCCTGCAGTGTCAGGCTGGAGTCGCCGGCCAGTGTTTTCTCGGCCGCACCCATCAGGTAGACGCGGTTCCAGCTGCGTGACAGCGGCAGCGACTGCCCGTTGGACTGGTGCACCAGCCCCAGCCCGGAGAGCCGGTAGTTCCAGCCACCGGCCAGCGGAATCTGGTGCGGGTAGATATAGATCAGCTCGGGTTCATGGTCGGTATTGCGAAACGGGCGTGACAGTCCGCCGTTGAACAGCTGCCAGTAACTTTGCTGGGTGTAGCCAAACCACAGCGAGTCGTGGTCGTCCTGGTCCGCAGGGCCGCTTTTGAGCAGGCCCTTGGCGATCTTGGTGCGGACCGACAGCTGGATTTTGTTCTCGGTGCGGCCATAGGCCTGCGCCGTCAGGGCCGTGTGGCCGGCGGCCGTCGATGACGGCTGGGTGTTCACGCTGTCGGAGGCCGAGACGGCCAGCGAGGTGGGCCGGTAGCCGCGCAGGGAAAAGGTATCGCAGTCGGTGCCGCGCTGCAGTTCCCAGAACCTGGAGAGCACGCCGTACTGGTCGTTTTTGCAGCCGAGCGGTTTGCCGTCCGGTGCATCGCTGTTCATGGCGGGCAGCACCAGCACCGGCGTGGCCGGCTGGCCCGTCTCCGGATTGGCCGGCGCCGTGATCWGGGTGGGGGCCGGTTTGCCGGCCCCCGCCGCCCCGTTTGCGGCTGGCGCCGCAGCGGGCGACTGCGAATCCGCCCATTGCTGAAAACATGTCAGCTGCGCCGCGGGATCGTTTTTCAGGGCCTGGCAAGCCTGCCAGCCCTCGCTGGACGGACGCTGGAGCGGCACACCGGCCGCCGGCACAGCCTGGGCCTGCGCCGCGCCGGTCAGCAGGCCGGCGAGCATAAGGGCGCAGGGCAGGCGGCGGGCCGGAGTGAATCGTTGGAGAAGCAGGGGGAGGGACATGGCGTCAGTCATCACGGCGGGTGAAATCCTCAAGGTAATCGGGTCAGGGTGAAGGGCACGTCGGGCGCGTTGGCCGGTGCGCTGCTGCTGGTGTCTTTCCAGGTGCCCCGGAACATCCGGCCGCAGGAGCCTTCTACCGCTTCACCATTCCAGGTGCCGGTGATGCTGATGTTGTCGGACGACTCATCCAGCAGCAGCAGGCCGTCCTCCAGGTCGCCTGCCAGCGCGGCTTTCGCGGCATGGCCGCCAGCCTTCGGGGCGTCCTTGGTTCCGCGCAGTTCACGGCTGACGGTGCCGGCCAGGCTTTCCGTGAACTCCGCATGCCGCTCCAGCCGCATGGTGGCGCGGGCCGGCAAGCCCGCGGGTGGGGTGGTAAAGCGCACGGCCCACAGGCCATGCAGCTGCTCGGCCTTCAGGGCTTGGGCGGGCGGGCATGCAGCTTTCGTTGTGTTTTGGGCGCTGACCCCGGAAAAATGGGTGCAGGCAGCGATGAACAAGAGCGTGAGTCGAAGCATCTTTGACGTCATGACTGGGTAAATGTCCTGGTTAGATCGCTCTGGCGCTGGTACGGCAACCAGGGCGTAGCGGAACACAATGAAAGTGATGGATTCATGCCCACGGCTGGCGCCAGGCCGCAGCGAAGGCTGCATGCCGGCGGCACCGGCCGCGCAAATGGACGAAGGGTCGCGGTTGGAATAAGGATTTAAGTTGTCAGGGCGCGAAGTCGGTTTAGGTTTAAAAACAACGCGCAGTGGGTTGAACTTGTGCACTATTTCACGAGCAAGAGCGTCAAGAGCAAGCGCGGGCGTGGCGGCAACGCGGTATGCAGGTTAACCCGAGGGAGTGCAAGAATTTGTAACCTGATAATCGCCGGATGTTCCTATTATCCGAAAGAATTTCATGACCATTCGTAAGTGTCTGTGTGCGCTGGCTCTCGGGCTGGGTACGGTGGCCGGGTCGGCTTGGGCCCAGGGTGGTCCGCTGCTGTTCGCGGTGAACGAAGGCGTGACCTACCGCGTCAACCCCGTCGCCACCGTCGAGCGTTTTCGGGAAATTTCGGAAGACCTGAGCAAGCTGCTCAAGCGGCCGGTCAAGGTTCAGCCCGTCACCGACTACAAAGAGCTGGCGGCAGGGCTGGCCGAGCAGCGCTACGACCTGGCCTATGTGCATCCGGCGCACCACTCCATCCGCGCCATGACCAGCGGCGGCTACCATCTCGTGGCGCTGACCAAGGGCTTCACCGAGTACAAGGCGTCGTTCATGGTGCGCGGCGACTCGACGCTGAAAACCCTGGCCGACCTGAAGGCGGGCAAAATCGGCGCGCCCGACGAAGACTCCATCACCTCGGTGATCATGCGCGCCACCCTGCGTGACGCACTGGGGGCGCAGCCGCTGCCCGCCACCTATGTCAAGCTGCAGGAAGCCGTCCCCTTCATGATTGAAAACAACTTTGTGGCGGCTGGCGTCAGCGCATCGCGCGCCGTGGTGAAAAACTGGCAGGACAAGGGCGGCAAGGTGCTGGCCAGCAGCAAGCCGGTCCCCATCAAGCACATGATTGCCAGTAGCAAGCTGTCTGAAGCGCAGCGCGCCCAGCTCACCAGCTACTTCGTGGAACTGGACCAAAATTCCGACGGCAAAAAGCGTCTGGACGCACTCAATGTCCCGGGCTTTCTGGTATCCGACGAGGCCGCACTGATCGGCCTGGGCAAGTGGCTGAGCATTTGACGGCACGGGCCTGAGTCGCGCATCCGAAGGGGGCGCAGTCGCGGCCCTCTAGCGCAGTTCCGAGGCCGCCGCGGCGGCCAGTCCATCGGCTGATTTTTTGGCAAACTCGGCCCGCAGGGCCTTGAGTTTTTCGCGCGGGTCTTCTTTCACCGTGGTCTTGTCCAGCGCCATCTCGGCAATAAACCGGCTCGGGATGCCGGCGATGGTGTCACGGTTCTTCTTGCGCCGGCGCAGCCAGTTGACCGCCAGCGTACGCTGGGCGCGGGTGATGCCCACATACATCAGGCGACGTTCTTCCTGCAGGCGCAACGCAATGTTGTCGGTGTTGCTGCCGTCGTCTTCTTCGAGCTTGAAGGGCAACAGGCCTTCGTTGCAGCCGGCCAGCATCACATGCGGCCACTCCAGGCCCTTGGAGGCGTGCAGGGTGGACAGTGTCACCACATTCTGGTCACCTTCGCGCTCGCTGATGGTGGACAGCAGCGCAATCGTCTGCACCACTTCAAGCATGGTTTTGGTTTCTTTGGCCGTGGTCACGCCCGCCGCATCGTCAATCTGCCCGCCACAGCGCTGCGCCATCCAGTCGCAAAAATCCATCACATTGCTCCAGCGCGCGGCCGCGACCTTTTCGCTGTCTTCGCCGTCGTAGAGGTGTTTTTCGTAGTCGATTTCCTTGAGCCAGTCGTTCAGAAACGTGCGCGCATCTTCCGCGCCCACGGTGCGCCTGGCCCGGTATTCCAGTTCGTTCAGGTAGCGGCCGAATTCCTGCAGCGAACCGACCGCCTTGGCCGGCAGCACCGAGCTCAATGAGTTGCTGAACAGCGCCTCAAACAGGCTGAGCTTGTACTGGTCGGCAAAGGTGCCCAGGGCGCCCAGTGTGGTGTGGCCGATGCCGCGCTTGGGCGTGGTCACCGAGCGCATGAAGGCCGGGTTGTTGTCGTTGTTGACCAGCAGGACCATCCAGCTGCACAGGTCCTTGATCTCGGCGCGGTCAAAAAAGCTTTGCCCGCCCGACACCTTGTACGGAATCTGCGCTTTGCGAAAGGCTTTTTCCAACGGCTTGGCCTGGTGGTTGGCGCGGTAGAGCACGCAGAAGTCTTTCCACTCCTTGTACTGCGCGCCCGAGGCCTGCAGGGTGCCTTCGGCGCGCAGGCTCTGGATGCGGGCCACCACGCGGTCGGCCTCGTGCTCCTCGCTGTCGCAGTCCACCACGCGCACCGGCTCGCCCTCGCCGAGTTCCGAGAACAGGGTCTTCGGAAACAGCTTGGGATTGGGGCCGATCACGTTGTTGGCGGCGCGCAGGATGGCGCTGGTCGAGCGGTAGTTCTGCTCCAGCTTCACCACCTTGAGGCTGGGGTAGTCCTGCGGCAGTTTCTTCAGGTTGTCCAGCGTGGCGCCGCGCCAGCCGTAGATCGACTGGTCGTCATCGCCCACCGCCGTGAAGCGGCCGCGCGTGCCCACCAGCAGTTTGAGCACTTCATATTGCGTGGCATTGGTGTCCTGGTATTCGTCGACCAGCACATGGCCCAGCGACTGCTGCCATTTGCTCCGCACCGCTTCGTGCTCCCGCAGCAGCTTGAGCGGCAGGCCGATCAGGTCGTCAAAGTCCACGCTCTGGTAAGCCGTCAGGCGCTCTTCGTAGTGCGCCATGACGCGCGCCACCAGGCGCTCTTCGTCGTTGCTGGCCTGGGCTGCGGCCTGGGCGGCATTGAGCCCCTGGCCTTTCCAGGCGCTGATGGTCCACTGCCACTGGCGCGCCGTTGCCACGTCGGTGCTGCCGCCGGCGTCTTTCAAAATGCTGGTCACGTCATCGCTGTCCAGGATAGAGAACTGCTGCTTCAAGCCCAGCGCCTGGCCGTCCTGCCGCAGCATGCGCACGCCCAGCGCGTGAAAGGTGCAGATCAGCACGCCCTTGGCCTGTCTGCCGATCAGGCTTTTGGCGCGTTCGCGCATCTCGGCGGCCGCCTTGTTGGTGAAGGTGATGGCGGCAATCTGTTCGGCCTTCAGCCCGGACTGGATCAGCCGGCCGATCTTGTGCGTGATCACCCGCGTCTTGCCCGAGCCGGCACCGGCCAGCACCAGGCAGGGGCCGTGCAGGTAGTTGACGGCTTCCTGCTGGGCGAGGTTGAGCCCGGTACTGGCGGGAAAAGCGCCGGACGGCGCGACGGGGGAAGCAGGGGAGGGAGACGACATGCAGGCAGGATGCGTGGAGAAAGTGGAAAGTGGAGGGCAGCGTGGGTGAGTGTGAAGAAATCGGAAATCAGACCAGGGCAGACCAGGGCCGAAAAAATGGCACCAGGCAGCGGGAATCATAGCCAGTCACCGGCGTGCCCGGCTGGCCGGTGACAATACGCCCTGTGTTAAGCATTCTTCTGATCACCTTTCCTTTCTTTGCCCTGGTGCTGTGCGGCTATGTCGCCGCCCGCCGCGCACTGCTGCCGCAGCTCGCGATTCCGGGACTCAACACCTTTGTGCTGTATTTCGCGCTGCCGTGCATGCTGTACCGCTTTGGCGCGAGCACGCCGGTTGCCCAGCTGCTCGATGCCAGCCTGGTCGCCGTGTACCTGCTGTGCGCGCTGCTGCTGGTGGCGTTCACGATTGCGGTCACACGGGACCGGCCCAAGGGCCGTATCGGCTGGAACGATGCCTCTTTCGGCGCACTGGTGGCCACTTTTCCCAACACCGGATTCATGGGCGTGCCGCTGCTGGTGGCGCTGCTCGGCGTGAAGGCGGCCGGCCCGGCGATTGTGACCATCGTGGTGGATCTGCTGGTCACCAGCTCGCTGTGCATTGCGCTGTCGCGGCTGGACTCGGCCGATAGCCACGGCGCCGAGGTGGCCGCCCAAAAAGCGCTGCGCGGCGTGGCGCTCAATCCGATGCCATGGGCCATTGTGCTGGGCGCCCTGTCGTCGGGCTTCGGGCTCAGCCTGCCTGCGCCGGTGATGCAGACATTGGGGCTGCTGGCCGATGCCGCCTCGCCGGTGGCACTGTTCACCATCGGTGCGGTGCTGGCGCGCTCCCAGATGAACACCGCGGAAACCGTGCCTTTGCGGGACTATGTGCCGGTGGCGCTGATCAAACTGGTGGTCCATCCGGTGCTGGTCGGGCTGGTCGGCTTCGGGGCGATTGCCGCCGGCCTGCCGCTGGACCGCTTCGCCCTGACCGTGGTGATCCTGGTGGCCGCCCTGCCCAGTGCCAGCAATGTGGCCCTGCTGGCCGAGCGTTTCGGCGCCGACAACGGGCGCATTGCGCGGATCATTCTGCTGTCGACGGTGCTGGCGTTTTTCAGCTTCTCGGCGGCGGTGAGTTTGTTGACCTGAGAACCCGGCGGCCGCAGCCTGACGCTGGCCTGGCCGGCGCACGGTCCGCTTTCCTGTTCTGCTGTGGCGAGGCGGTGTGCATGACGTGTCAAGGACGGGTCGCCGCCGCAACCCCATACAGAACCAGCGCCGCCATGACCACGGCGGTGAACCCGACATGGATCGCGAGCAGCGTGGCCAGCACCGCTCCGATGACCGACGCGCAGCCGTTGATACCCCAAGCCCAGGGAATGAGCCGGGCATTGATGGCCTCCACCCTTGCCAAACCCAGGGGGAACGGCATGCCCATGAAAAACGCCAGCGGGGCGATGAGGGCGGCCGAGATCAGGATTCTTGCCGCGTCCGGCAGCCCCATCGCGTGCCGGAACAGCCAGGGAAGCAGGGCCAGGCAAAGCGCCGCCGACAGGAAAATGGCGCCCGCCACTGCCGCCGGGTGCCGCATGGCCCTGGTGCCTGCTGCCAGGCGCCCGGAAACGCGGCTGCCCATGCCGGCGAACAGCAAAAACGCGAACAGCACGACCGCGACCGCATGGAGCGGGTGGCTCAGGAACAGAACGAACTTCTGGATGAACGCAATCTCGATGAACATGAAGCCGAAACCGATCGCCAGAAAGTAGACGAGGACGCGGCCGCGCGAGTCGGTGAGGGGCATGCTGTGGTCCTGCCGGGCATCAACCCATGTGACCCATGCCAACGGCAGGCCGATCAACAGCAGGCTCGCAAGCACCGCCTGGACCAGCGTTGCCACGAGCACCGGATAGCCCCATTCGAGGAGCGGCAAGCCGCCTCGCCCCTTCAGCGACAAGAGCTCGGGCAGCGAGCGCCACTTGAAGAAGTGGAAGAAGTGCGGCTTGTCGTCGGTGGCCGGGGCAATGTGAAACTTGTAGCCCTGCAGGAATGCTTCCCGGCCCGGACCGAGCAGCGCCACCGCGCCGTCGAACAGGTCGGGACCTTCGACCACGTTGTAGCGGTTCGCCTCCTCCGGCCGCATGCCGGGGTAGTAAGCCACATCGAACGAGCGGGCGGCGCAGAAGGCCTTGATCGCCGCGATGTCCGCGCCGTCGAAGGCGCCGTTCTTGACGAGCAGCGTGGTGGTCTTCCAGCTGCGCACCAGGGCGAGCCGGGACCCGGGATCGGCGACGCCCGATCGCTCCAGCGCCACCACGGCGGCGGCAAAGAGCTTGAGCGCATCGCGCGGCGGCAGCGTGACCCAGCGTGTGATCGCCAGCAGGCCGCCGGGCTGCAGATGCCGCAGGTCGTCCTGCATGGCTTCGACCGTGTAGAGATAGTTTTCGGCGAGCGCATAGAGGCCGGCCGAGGAAGCGCTGAAGGAGTCGAGCAGCGCCACGTGGATGAGGTCGTAGCGCTCCTTGCTGGCCGCGACGAAGCCGCGCGCTTCGGCCACATGCACGCGCGCGATGCCCGAATAGATGCCGCCCGCATAGTCCGCGAACCGGCGCCGCACCAGATCGACGACCTGGGGGTTCAGCTCCACCGCATCGATCTGGCTGGCGCCGTGATGGTGAGCCTGCAGCACGTCGGCGCCGGCGCCGGCACCCAGCACCAGCACGCGCGGATGGCGCAGCAGGTGGTAGGGCAGTGCCGAGCTGATCTGGTCGAGATGGACCAGGCTGCCCTGCCGCCCGTCGAATCGGGTCAGCGCGTTGAGGCCTTCGCCGTCGATGAAGACCCCCAGCTGCGGCGGCGGCTCGGCCGTTGCATTGAGGCTCAGTCCCGGCGCGTGGCGCAGCGCAATGCGCGGACTCTCGACCACGCTGACGAGGCCCAGCGGGCTCGATCGTTGCGCCACCACGCGGGCTTCGGGAATGCGCAAGGTCTGCGACAGCTCCTTGTACGGCGACATGACGGGTGCCACCCAGGCGGGCGGCAACAGCAAGGGCAGGTTTGCCATGACCATCAGCAGGGCCGCCGGCCGCCAGTGCCCGGCGCCCCGGCATTCGAGCCACGCCACCGCCGCGGCGGCCCATCCCAAGGCCCCGATCAGCTTCAAGGTGTCCGCCGGCGACAGCACGAACAGCAGGGCCACGACGCCCAGGCTGCCCACCCCGGCGCCCAGGATGTCGAAGCTGTAGATGCGCGGCACCTTGCCGCGAAAGCATGACAAGGCCATGCAGACACAGGCGCCGGCGCACAGGAAGGGCAGCAGAAGCAGCAGGTAGACCGCCAGCAGGTATACCGGCTGGCGCGGGTCCCAGAGGATTTCCAGCGGATTGAACGGCACGCGCTGCGCCAGCACAAAGCAGCCGATGGCGCTGACCCCGAACGCTGCGGCGGCCGCGCTGAACAGCGGTGCAAAGTGCCGCTGCACGGCGCGCTGCGCCAAGGTCAGCACGGCGCCGCTGGCGCCATAGCCGAGCAGCGCCAGGCTGATGATCATGTAGGCGAAGTGGTGCCACAGGATGATGGAGAACAGCCGCATCAGCAGGATTTCGTAAGCCAGCGCGGCGGCCGAGATCAAGGCCACGCCGATCACCGGCGGGGCGGGCCCGCCACGTGCCAGCTCGCGTGCCCCGGTCATGGACATCTCAGTTGCTCCACCGCGCTTCGCACGAGCCGCGACGCATGAAACGCGAGGCCTGTGCGGGGAACACCGCGGAACCGGCTCTGCCGGGCCGCTGGTGTTGCCCCCTCGAGGGGGGAGGCGGCTACACGCAGTGAGCCAGCAACGGGGGTGGGTTTCTTCATCCTAGCGCTGGCCGGTCAGCGGAACGAAGGCCACCGGCAGGATCTGCCGGGTCGACACCGTCCCATCGCGGTTCTTCTCGACCAGCATCAGTTGCTGGACCATGAACGCGGCGCCCACCGGAATCACCATCCTGCCGCCGGCCTTGAGCTGGCGGATGAGCGGCGGCGGAATGTGGCTGGCCGCCGCGGTGACGAGGATGGCGTCGTACGGCGCGTGTTCCTCCCAGCCGTGGTAGCCGTCGCCCAGCCGCACCTGGACATTGTCATAGCCCAGCTTCTGCAGGCGTTGCCGGGCTTGCAGCCCCAGCGGCTCGATGATCTCGATGGTGTAGACGGCACGCGCCAGGTGCGCCATCACCGCCGCCTGATAGCCCGAGCCGGTGCCGACCTCGAGCACCTTGTGGCCGGGTTCCACCCTGGCCAGATCGGTCATCAGTGCGACGATGTAAGGCTGCGAGATGGTCTGCCCGTGGCCGATCGGCAGGGGGCGGTTCTGGTAGGCACGGGGAAGCTGGTCAGCGGGAACGAACTCGTGCCGCGGCACCTTCCCCATGACAGCCATCACCTGCTCATCAAGGGCTGGCTTGCCGGTTTCGGTGCGGGTCTCGCGAACGAGCGCCGTGATTTCCTCCATCATCCGCCGGTGCCCGGACGCGAAGTCTTCGGCTGCGGCGGTCTGTGCCCCCGTCATGCTCAAGAGGAGCGCTGCGGCAACAACACGGACGGTGGGTGTGGCCATCGCTTCGGTTCGACGACGGGCCGGAGTCCGTCATGGGGGAGCGGAGATGTCCTGATCATGGCAGAGCGGGAGATCGCGGTCCAGCCTGTGGTGTAAGCCCACAGCATGGAAGTGGTCCGGGGGGCGCGGCGCCCGGCGAGCCAAGGTCGGGCTGGCGGGCCTGGGTGCGATGCAGCATTCATGCGCTGCTCAAAACGATCTCCCCAGCCGGCGCGCGCGGGCTGGGCCGGGCATTCTCTCGGCAAAGCAGGCGGCCTGCAACATTTCAACCACAATCATGAACGCCGTCGAAGTGGCCGGACGTGGCACGTGATAATCCACAATACGTCAAAGCCGCGAGTGCAGCGGGACTGCGAAAAGATTTCAATCGTGTTCGCTGATCCAGGATTCAGTCAGAACGACACACACACGGGGAGAGTGCGTGAACAGGACAGGCAGCAGCTCGATAACTTTGTCAGGCACCGTGCAGGGCATCACTGACCGCAAGCTCCCCGCTGAGGCCTTGTGCGCGGGCGGCATGGGTGACACACCATTGCGCCTGCTGGCAGACGCAATACCCCAGATCGTCTGGATGATGCGGGCCGATGGCAGGTACACCTACTTCAATCAACGGTGGTTTGACTATTGCGGCTTGTCCCTGGAGGAGAGCCTGGACCGCGGCTGGTCCGGCCTCGTGCATCCCGATGACGGCCCGCGGGCCGCCGAACTTTGGGCGCAGGCGTTCAAGAGTGGCGAGACCTGCGAGGTCGAATACCGTCTGCGCCGGGCTGATGGCGTCTATCGCTGGATGCTGGGCCGGGCCGTTGTGCACTATGACGCGGCGGGACTGACGGCCCACTGGCTGGGTACCTTGACCGATATTGACGACCTGAAACAGGCCGCTGCGCTCCTGGAGAAAAACCTCGCCATCAACCGCATCGCTGGCAGGGTGGCACGCCTGGGGGGATGGACGATTGAGCTGCCGGGCCGCACGCTGACCTGGTCGGATGAAAACTGCCTGATTCACGACGTGGCGCCCGGTTATCAACCGACGCTGGAAGAGGGGATCAGCTACTTTCTCCCGGAGCATCGACCGATAGTCATCCGTCATGTGCAGGATTGCGTGGAACACGGTACGCCTTACGAATTTGTGCTGCCCAAGCTCACCGCCAAGGGCCGGCGCATCTGGGTGCGTTCTACCGGCGAGGCCGTGCGTGATGCCACGGGAAAGATCATCCGCATCCAGGGTGCCTTTCAGGACATCTCGGAGCAAAAGGAGGCGGAGGCGCGCACGCTCGCGCTGGAGGCGCAGCTCCTCACCACGCTGGAAAGCATCACCGACGGTTTTTTCCTGATTGACAGGGAGTGGAAGTTCACCTTCGTCAACGGTCAGGCAGAGCGAATGCTCAAGCGCCGCCGGGAAGACCTGATGGGCCATACGCTGTGGCAGGAGCTTCCCGAGGCCGTGGGCGCGCGCATCGAACGTGAATACCGCCTGGCGGCTCAAGCGCAACACACGACCCGCTTTGAGGCTTTTCATCAGCCGCTGCAGACCTGGTTTGCCTTCCACGTCTATCCCACAGAGGCGGGGCTCGCGGTTTACTTTCAGGACATCACCCAGCGGCGCGCGGAGCAGGCACAGCTGCGCCTGCTGGAGACGGCGGTGTCCCGCCTGAATGACATGGTGGTCATTACCGAAGCCCAGACCTTCAACGATACGGGGCCGCGAATCGTTTTTGTGAATGATGCCTTTGAGCGTCACACCGGATACGGCCGGAAGGAGGTCATCGGACATGCCTCGACGCTGCTGTGGGGAGCCAAAACCGGGCAGGCGGAGCTGGACCGCATTCGCATCGCCATGAAAAACTGGCAAGCGGTACGCGCGGAAATTGTCACTTACACCAAGGCCGGCCAGGAGCTCTGGCTGGAAACAGACATCGCCCCCATCGCCGACGAGTCCGGCAGATTCACCCATTGGGTGGCGGTCGAGCGCGACATCACGGAGCGCCGGCAGCAGCAGGAAGAAATTCTCAGCCTCAACAGTGAACTCGAGGAACGGGTATTGCTGCGCACGGCCCAGCTCGCCGCGGCGAACAAGGAGATGGAGTCTTTCGCCTACTCCGTGTCCCATGACCTGCGCTCGCCCCTCAATACCATCCACGGATTCAGCCAGCTGCTCGCGAAGGCCGAAGCAGAAAATATCAGCGACAAGGGCAAGCACTACCTGAACCGGATTGGTGCCGGGGTCAAGGAGATGGGCGAGTTGATTGAGGGCCTGCTGACCCTGGCCAAGCTGTCCCGCGAACAGATCAAGTCAGAGCCGGTCGATCTTTCGGCCGTCGCCCGGCGGATCGAGCAGGACCACCGGGAGCGGGAGCCGCAGCGCCAGGCGCAGGTGCTCATCCAGGATGGCTTGTGCGCGCAAGGCGACCCCCGCCTGCTGTCGGCCGTGTTGCAAAACCTGCTGGCCAACGCGTGGAAGTTCACTTCCAGGCAGTTGCTGACGCGGATTGAGGTGGGCTGCGAGCTGGACGCCGATGGCGACACCGTTTTTTTTGTCAAGGACAACGGTGTCGGGTTTGACATGGCCTTCTCGCACAAGCTTTTTGGCACCTTCGAGCGCCTTCATTCACCGGGAGATTTCGCCGGAACCGGCATCGGGCTGGCCACCGTGAAACGTGTCATCGACCGTCACGGCGGCCGCGTCTGGGCCGAAGGCAAATTGAACGAAGGCGCGATGTTCTGCTTTACCCTGGGTCAACGCAGCGAATCGGCAGCCTGAAGGGGTGGCTGCCGCTTTGGAGTCAAGGTGTCAGTCGAAGCGGTCGTCCCGCACCTGCACCATGCCGTTCTCGACCTGCACCGGGAAGGTTGGCACGGCCTCGTAGGCCGGCGGCGACAGCGCCTCGCCGGTGACCAGCGAGAACTGCGCGCCGTGGCGGGGACAGACGATGATGTCGTCCAGCACTTCGCCGTCGGACAGGGTCTCGGCCTCGTGGGTGCACAGGTCCTCGATGGCGTAATAGCGGCCGTTGACGTTGAACACGGCGATGGGCACGCCGTCCACGTCCACGGTGCGGCAGCTGCCGGGCGGGAAGCCGTCCGCCGGGGCGACGTCGGTCCAGTCGGCCATCACAGCAGCCCCAGTTGCAGGCGCGCCGCCTCGCTCATCAAGTCCCTGGACCAGGGCGGCTCCCACACCAGCTCGACCTCGACCTCGTTCACGCCGGGCACTTCGTCGACGGCGCTGCCGACCACTTCGGGAAAGGTCTGTGCCACCGGGCAACCGGGGGCGGTCAGTGTCATGCGGATATGCACCTTGCCGCGGGCTTCGTCCACGTCCAGGCCGTAGATGAGGCCCAGGTCGTAGATGTTGACCGGGATTTCCGGGTCAAACACGCCTCGCAGGGCCTCGACCACCCGCGCCTGCAAGCCCGTGGCGGGGGTGGTGGCAGCCGGCGCAGCAGGGCGCGGGGCAACGGCCTCCTTGGCCTGGTGTATCAAATCGAAAATGTTCATCGCATTCACTCCGTCGAAACCGGCTGGTTGACCTCGCGCAGCGCCGCGCGCAGCGTATGCCAGGCCAGGGTGGCGCATTTCACCCGTACCGGGAATTCGCGCACGCCGGCCAGCACCTCCAGCTTGCCCAGCGCGACCGTCGGCGGCGAGTCACTGCTGCCCGCCACCAGCGCGTGAAAGCCGGCGAACAACGCTTCTACCTGCGCCTCGGTCTTGCCCTTGAGGGCGTCGGTCATCAGCGACGCCGAGGCGGTGGAAATGGCGCAGCCCGAGCCTTCGAAGCGGGCGTCCTGGATCACGCCGTCCACGACCTGGAGGTAAAGCGTCAGCCGGTCGCCGCACAGCGGATTGAAACCCTCGGCGCGGCGGTTGGCCCCCGCCAGTGGCCCGAAATTGTGCGGGTGGCGGTAGTGGTCAACGATGAGTTCCTGATACAGATCGCGCAAGTCAGACATCAGCCAAATACCTCCTGCGCCCTGCGGATCGCGCGCAGCAGCACATCCACTTCCTCCACCGTGTTGTAGAGGGCGAACGAGGCGCGCACCGTGGCGGGCACGCCGAAATGCGCCATCACCGGCATGGCGCAATGGTGGCCGGCGCGCACCGCGACGCCTTCGTCGTCGAGAATGGTGCCGACATCGTGCGGGTGCACGCCCGCCACGGTGAACGACAGGATGCTCGCTTTGTCCCGGGCGGTGCCGATGAGGCGCAGGCCGGCCATCCCGGCCGCCTGTTCGGTGGCGTAGGCCAGCAGCGCGTGTTCATGGGCGGCGATGGCGGGCAAACCCGCCATGTTCACATAATCGATCGCCGCCCCCAGGGCGATGCCGCCCGCGATATGCGGGGTGCCGGCCTCGAACTTGTACGGCAGGTCGTTGTACGTCGTCCGGGCGAAGGTAACCTCGCGGATCATGTCGCCGCCACCCTGCCAGGGCGGCATGGCGTCCAGCAGCGCAGCCTTGCCGTAGAGCACGCCGATGCCGGTCGGGCCGTAGAGCTTGTGGCCGGAGAAGGCGTAGAAATCGCAGTCGAGCGCCTGTACGTCAACCGGCAGGTGGGCCACCGCCTGGGCGCCATCGACCAGCACCACCGCCCCCGCCGAATGGGCGAGCGCAACGAGGTGTTGCACCGGGTTGAGGGTGCCGAGCGCATTCGACAGCTGCGTGAGCGCGACGATGCGCGTCGCCGGGCCCAGCAGGCGCTCGAACTCATCGAGGCGCAACTCGCCGGCGTCGTCGATGGGCGCGACGCGCAGCACCGCGCCCGTGCGCTCGCACAGCAGCTGCCACGGCACGATGTTGGAGTGGTGCTCCATCTCGGTGATCAGGATTTCGTCGCCGGGCCGCAGGCGCTGGCCGTAGCTCGCCGCCACCAGGTTGATCGCCTCGGTGGTGCCGCGCACGAACACGATTTCTTCGCGGCGCTCCGCATGGATGAAGCGCCGCACGGTGTCGCGTGCCGTTTCATAGGCCTCGGTCGCCTGCTGGCTCAGGCTGTGCACGCCGCGGTGGATGTTGGCGTTCAGCTCGGTGTAGTAGCGCGCCTCGCAGTCGATCACGCACTGTGGCTTCTGGCTGGTGGCGGCGTTATCCAGGTAGACCAGGGGCTTGCCGTGCACAGTCCGGTGCAGGATGGGGAAATCCTGCCGCAGCCGCGCCACCTTCAGCGCGCTTGGCGTGACCCACGGCGTATGAAGCACATCGCCCTCATCGCGGGCCAGCGCGGAACCGGCTTCGCCGGGCCGCTGCTGGCGCCCCCTTGAGGGGGAGGCGCCGAAGGCGCTTCGGGGGTGGTTCATATCAGCTCCTTCACCCGCTCGGGCAGGCGGCCCAGCAGCAGCTTCTCCAGCCGCGCCCGCAGTGGCGCAATGCCCACCCGGTCGACCACTTCCTCAGCGAAGGCAAAGGTGAGCAGCGCGCGCGCCGACGCATCGTCCACGCCGCGCGAGCGCAGGTAGAAGATCTGCTCGGGGTCGAGCTGGCCGACGGTGGCGCCGTGACTGCATTTCACGTCGTCGGCGTAGATCTCCAGTTGCGGTTTGGTATCGACTTCGGCGTTGTCCGACAGCAGCAGGTTGCGGTTGGTCTGATCGGCATCGCTGTGCTGCGCATCGGCATGCACGATCACCTTGCCGTTGAACACCGCGCGGGATGCACCGGCCAGCACGCCCTTGTAAAACTCGCGGCTGGTGCCGTACGGCTGGGCATGGTCGATGCGGGTGTGGTGGTCGATATGCTGGCGGCCGTCGGTCATGTACAGGCCGTCGAGCGCGCACGTGGTGTGCTCGGCATTGAGCCCGACGCCGATGTCGATCCGCGCCAGCACAGCGCCCAGCGCGAACGAGCGTGAGGTGAAGCGGCTGCCATGCTGCTGGTCCGCATTCACTGCGGCGACGTGGAAGGCCTTGAGGCTTTCCTGCTGCACTTTGTGGTGCTCGATCCCGGCGTCGCGCCCGGCCACGAGGTCGGTGACCACGTTGGTGAAGTAGGCGCCATCGCCCACGGCCACATGGTGCTCGATCAGGCTGGCCCGGCTGCCGGCGTCGGCCACCACGAGGTTGCGCGTCTGCACCGCGAGGCCCGCTTCGGTGGCGACGAACAGCAGGTGGATCGGCGTGTCGAGTGCCACGCCGGCAGCCAGATGGACATAGGCGCCGTCGGTCATGAAGGCCGCGTTCAGTGCGGCGAAGCCGGACGGGTAGGTGTCCGGCGTCGGCCCCAGCAGGCTTTGCAGGCGCTCGGGGTCGCGTTCCAGCAGCTCGGCGAGGCTGGCCAGCGTGGCGCCCGCGGGCAGCGGCGCTATGCGCGACCAGCGCGGCTGATAGTGGCCGTTCACGAACACCAGGCGCTGGGTGTCGGGCAGGCTCCAGTCTTCGATCTGCTGCGCCGTGACACCGTTTGCCGCCGGCGGCGCCCGCGCGGCCAGCACAAACCGGCTTTTCTCGATGGCGGCGACGCTGGTGTACTTCCAGTCCTCCTGGCGCAGCGTCGGGAAGCCGGTGGCGGCGAAAGACGCCAGGCCCGCTTCGCGCGCACGCTGCAGCCACGGCAGGCGCCCGCCGGGCAGTGACGCCTTGAGGCGGGCGAATTCGTCACGGTAGAAGTCGGCTGCGGTGGCGCTCATGGGACCCCCATGCCCGGCAATGCCGGGCTGCCCCTCGAGGGGCGCGCGAGCTTGCCTGAAGTGACTGAAGTGGTTTTGCGCCGCGCTCATGAGATCGCTCCCTTCTGGCAGCTGGCTTCGGCCTCGATCCAGCCGTAACCCTGGTTCTCCAGCTCCAGCGCCAGCTCCCGCCCGCCGGACAGCGCGATGCGGCCCTGTACCAGCACGTGCACGTGGTCCGGCACGATGTAGTTGAGCAGGCGCTGGTAATGGGTCACCAGCACGATGGCCCGTTCCGGGCTGCGCATGGCGCTGACGCCGCCCGCGACGACCTGGAGCGCATCGATGTCCAGGCCAGAATCGGTTTCATCGAGGATGGCGAGTTTCGGCTCCAGCACGGCCATCTGCAGGATCTCGTTGCGCTTCTTCTCGCCGCCGGAAAAACCCTCGTTCACCGCGCGGTACAGCAGGCTGGTGTCCATGCCCATCAGTGCCAGCTTGCCCTTCACCAGCGCGAGAAAGTCCACCGCGTCCAGCTCCGGCTCGCCGCGGTGCAGGCGCTGCGCATTGACCGCCGCCTTCAGCAGATAGATGTTGGCGACGCCGGGGATTTCCACCGGGTACTGGAAGGCCAGAAAGATCCCCTCGCGCGCCCGCTCTTCAGGCGGCAGCTCAAGCAGGTTGCGGCCCTCGTAGCGCACCTCGCCGGCGGTCACCACATGGTTGTCGCGCCCGGCCAGCACATGGGCCAGCGTGCTTTTGCCTGAGCCGTTCGGCCCCATGATGGCGTGCACTTCGCCCGCCCGGATCGTGAGATTGATACCGCGCAGGATGGGCTTGTCATCGACGGAGACGTGCAGGTCCCTGATCTCGAGCATGGTCTGTCCTTGTCAATCGCTTTCAGCCGATGCTGCCTTCCAGGCTCACGCCCAGCAGCTTTTGCGCCTCTACCGCGAATTCCATCGGCAGCTCCTTGAACACCTCCTTGCAGAAGCCGTTGACGATCATCGACACCGCGTCTTCCGGTGCGAGGCCGCGGCTCTGGCAATAGAACAACTGGTCTTCGCCGATGCGCGAGGTCGAGGCCTCGTGCTCGACCCGGGCGGTCGGGTTCTTCACTTCGATGTAGGGGAAGGTGTGGGCCGCGCAGCGGTCGCCCAGCAGCAGCGAGTCGCACTGCGTGTAGTTGCGTGCGCCGGCAGCGCCTTTGGCCACCAGCACCCGCCCGCGGTAGGCGTTGCGGCCGTGGCCGGCCGAGATCCCCTTGGACAGGATGGTGCTGCGGGTGTTCTTCCCGAGGTGGATCATCTTGGTGCCGGTGTCGGCCTGCTGGTAGTGGTTGGTCAGCGCCACCGAGTAGAACTCGCCCACGGCGTTGTCCCCCTGCAGGATGACGCTGGGGTACTTCCAGGTGATGGCGGAACCGGTCTCCACCTGGGTCCAGGAAATCTTCGAGTTGGCGCCGCGGCAGTCGCCGCGCTTGGTGACGAAGTTGTAGATGCCGCCCTTGCCCTCTTTATCACCGGGGTACCAGTTCTGCACCGTTGCGTACCTGATCTGCGCGCCTTCCAGCGCGATCAGCTCGACCACCGCGGCGTGCAGCTGGTTCTCGTCGCGCATCGGCGCGGTGCAGCCTTCCAGATAACTCACGTAGGCGCCCTCATCGGCAATGATCAGCGTGCGCTCGAACTGGCCGGTGTTGCTGGCGTTGATGCGGAAGTAGGTGGACAGCTCCATCGGGCAGCGCACCCCCGGCGGGATGTAGCAGAACGAGCCGTCGCTGAACACCGCCGAGTTGAGCGTGGCAAAGAAGTTGTCGGTGTAGGGCACGACCGAGCCGAGGTATTTCCGCACCAGGTCGGGGTGCTGCTGCACCGCCTCGGAAAACGAGCAGAACACAATGCCCAGCTCGCCCAGCTTCTCTTTGAAGGTGGTCGCCACCGACACGCTGTCGAACACCGCGTCCACCGCCACGCCGGCCAGCAGTGCGCGCTCCTCGAGCGGCACGCCCAGCTTCTCATAGGTCCGCAGCAGCTCCGGGTCCACATCGTTCAGGCTTTGCGGCCCGTCCTTGCGCGATTTCGGCGCGGAGTAGTAGGCGATGTCCTGGTAGGCGATGGGCGGGTGGCGCACCGTGGCCCAGCGCGGCTCGGTCATCGTCAGCCAGTGGCGATAGGCCTGCAGCCGCCAGTCGAGCATGAAGCCGGGTTCACCCTTCTTGGCCGAGATCAGGCGGACCACGTCTTCGGAGAGCCCGCGCGGCACGGTGTCCGTCTCCACGGTGGTGTAGAAGCCGTGCTGGTAGCCCTGACTGATCAGTTCGTCGAGTTTGACTGTGGAGTTTGCCATGTGTCATCTCCCGTTGCCCGTTGCGACCGCGTCTGCTACTGCCTCACGCCCTCGCGTGGCTGCCGGGCCCGCAGTGCGCCGACGTTCACCGGCCGAAACACCGGTTGCGCCATGTCCGCCAGCGTGAGGTCGCTCAGCACGCGGCGAATGATCTGGTTGACGCGCTGCCAGTTCGCCTGCAACGAACACGAACCTTCCTGCGCGCACAGGCCAAGGGCGGCGCTGCACTCGGTCACGCCGACCGGCCCTTCCATCGCGTCGATGACCTGGGCAATGGAAATCTCATCCGGTGGCCGCGACAACAGGTAACCGCCGTGGGCGCCGCGCAGCGACTGCAGCAGGTTTTCCCGTGCCAGCGTCTTCAGGATCTTGCTCGCCGTGGGGACTGTCACGCCTGTCGCGGTGGCCACTTCAGCGGCGCTGTAGACGCGGGCCGGCTGCCGGGCCATGTGGGTCATGATCACCGTGCCGTAGTCGGTCAGCTTGCTCAGTCTCAACATTGCCGTGGCCTTCCTCTTTATATGGAACCAATTTAGTCCTAAATGTCAGGAAATGCAAGCCTCCTCGGGCATGGACAAGGTTGAACCTCGGCTTCGGGTCGCGTCTGGAGCTTGAACCGAGGCAGGCACAGTCCGGTCAGGAGCCGCCGTTCGTTGGCGCAGGGATATTCGCCTCTGCGTGCGGCTTTTCGTGCTGCTTTTTCCCCTGTCACAAACCCGGCCTCAGAGCCGAGGGCTGACGCAAGGAAGGAAGCCACACGATGCACGGTGATTACTCAGGCCGTGATTACGCCGTCACCAAATAGGACTAGGATGACAGCATGGCGCTCAAGTTTTCCAACCCCAGCCGCAGCTACGACGGATCCAGGCACGGTGTGTGCCTCTGGGGCTGCGACAACGCGCGCGAGATCGACTTCCCGGCAGACGACGCGGTGCCATCGCGTCCGCCCGTGATGGGTTCCAACGAATCCGCCGTGCTGGCGGCCTTCACGTCCTTCACGTATCCGTGCCGACGGCGACCTCCGCTACGCCGGAGTGCGAGACCAACCCCGGAGGAACACCATGCCCGACATTGACCCTAAAAGCACTTTCCGTGGGCTTCCATTGACCGCGGAGCAAGACGCAGAAATCAGGCACTACATCAAAAAGAAAAAGCAGCATGGCGAGCCGTGGGACACACCGGAGTTGGCGGCCATGCTGAAAGATATGCTGGAGCCTCCAGGCGATGATGATGATGAAGGGTTCGGCGCCGCTGCTGACGAAACGAAAGCGGCCGCAGAACGCGCGGGGGCGTCCATCGACGAGGACATGGAGCCCATTGAGGCCAGTGAAGAGCGCAATGCCGCCATGGAGTCTGAGCGTATGAAGGGGCCCTAAATGGCTTGTCGAAAAACAGGGCGGCCCGCTCGAGTTCTGTGTTCTGTCTTTCTGTGATTTGGTTCACCGGGCTTTGAACGTTGAGGGTCGGCTTTCCGGAAGGGTGAACGCAAACTTCAGGAAAGCCGCAAGCACATTGACTTTTCCCTCTTCGATCGCATTCACCTTCTGGGTGACAGCGCATCCAACTGCCGTTTCCAGGTTAAATTGCAATCGGGTCCACATCCACCGCCCAGCGGATCAGGCTTTTGAAGTCGCTGTGCTGGCGGGTGTCAAACAGCACCGGCTGCCAGGCGGCCAGGAAGCGCTGCAGGGCCGCGCGTGACGGGCTTTCCACCAGCATCTGTGCGCGCTCGATGTTGGCCACGCGCTGGATCGTCATCGGCACCGCCGGGTAGGCTGTGACCTGGTCGTGGCCGGTGATCTGCTGCGCCGTGGCCGATGCTGCCGCGGCGTTGAGAAAGCCCTGCGCCACCTCTTGCGTGCGGGCCTCGGCGCGCACCAGCGCCGAGAAACCGAAGGGCGCCATGCCGGCCGCCTGGCGCTCTGCCAGCTGCTGTGCGGCAAAGGCCGGGTAGTCGTGTTTTTTCAGCGCCTCGAACAGCGGATGGTCCGGGTGGAAGGTCTGCACCCACATCTCGCTGGCCTCGCTGTGCCGGGCATCGCGGCCGGCCCGGCCTCCGGCCTGCATCAGCAGGCTGAACAGACGCTCGGGCGCGCGGAAGTCGCTGGAGAACAGCGCCCCGTCGGGGTTGACGGCCGCCACCAGCGTGATGTGCCGGAAGTCATGGCCCTTGGCAATCATTTGCGTGCCGACCAGCACGTCGACCTCGCCCGCATGCACGCTGGCCAGCTGCGATTCCAGCGCGCCCTTGAGCCGCGTGGTGTCGGCGTCGATGCGGGCGATGCGCACCGGCTCGCCGTCCGGCCGCTTCACGCCAGCCAGCAGTTCGGCCAGATGCTCTTCCAGCCGCTCGGTGCCGCGCCCCACCGGCGCGATGTCGATGTTGCCGCAGCTGGGGCAGGCGCGCGGCACGCGCTCGGTGAAACCGCAGTGGTGGCAGCGCAGCGTGCGGTCTATCTTGTGGAAGACGCGAAACGCGCTGCAATGCGGGCACTCGCTTTTCCAGCCGCAGTCATGGCAGGCCAGCACCGGCGCATAGCCGCGCCGGTTCAAAAAGATCAGGGACTGCTCGCCGCGCGCTACGCGCTGCGCAATCGCGTCCAGCAGCGGCGGCGCGATGATGCAGTGCTTGGGCTGGTGGTTCATGTCCACGCGCCGCACGGTGGGCAGGCTGCCCGGGTCACCTGGGGCGCTTGGGGCGCCTGGCTCCCTAGCCTTCGGGGGAGAGGAGGGGCCAGGCCGCGGCCCGGCGGAATAGGGCGCGGCCTCCTCGCCGGTTGATGGGGCCGTGCCAATGCGCTCGTCCATGATGAGGCGCTGGTAGCGGCCGGTGAGGGTGGCCTGCCAGCTTTCCAGCGAGGGCGTGGCCGAGCCCAGCAGCACGCGGCAGGGGCCGTGCGCGTGTTCGGCCTCGGCGGTTTCCAGCTTGGCGCGGTAGACCGCCAGGTCGCGCGCCGAGTAGCGCGCGCCTTCCTGCTGCTTGTAACTCGGGTCGTGTTCCTCGTCGACCACCAGCAGGCGCAAATTGGGCAGGGAGGCCAGCACCCCCATGCGCGTGCCGAGCACCAGCCGGGCCTGCCCGGTATGGGCCGCCAGCCAGCTTTTCAGCCGCTGGGCCGGCGTGAGCCCGCTGTGCAGGGGCACGACCCGCTCCTTGCCCAGGTGGGCAAAGCGCGCCTCAAAACGGGCCTGCAGCTGCGGCGTGAGGTTGATTTCGGGCACCATGACCAGCACCTGGGCGTCCGGGTCCTGCTCAAGTACCCGAGCCGCGGCCCGCAGGTAGACCTCGGTTTTGCCGCTGCCGGTGGCGCCAAACAGCAGGGCGGGCCGGGTGTCGGCATCAAATTCGGCCAGTGCCCGCATCTGTTGGGGGGTGAGTGCTATTAAATCAGCGGTAGCCGGGGCGTGGCTGGTGTCCACCGTGGGCCGTTTGAGCCGGCGCCCCAGCTGCACGGCGCTGAGCTCGCGCAATTGCGGCGGCAGAGCGGCCAGCGCCACTTCGCCCAGCGAGCGCTGGTAGTAGCCGGCCGTGAAGGCAACCAGTTTTCGCCAGGTGGTGGACAGGGGCGGCAGCCCGTCGAGTACGCCGGCAATGGGACGGACCTGCTTTTCCAGCAGGCCACCACTGTCCGGCAGGATGCTCCACACCACGCCCAGCACTTCCCGTTTGCCCAGCGGCACACGCACCAGCGCACCCGGAAATAGTGGGAACTCACTTCGGTAAGTCAGGGGCCCGGCGACGGCGCTGTGGGCGGGCGTGGCCATGACCACCTCGATCCAGCAGGTCATGCGGCACAACCAGATGCGAGGACTTCTTCAAAAGTACTTCCAGTTAGTGCGCTAAGTACTTGATTTCCCAATGCTTTACGGATTTCCAGTTTTTCTGTGGATAACTTTGTTGATAGCTTCCCGGGGATCTGCGCGAAGCCTTGTAAATCAAGGCTTTTCTTAAAATGCCCGGAAAAAAAGCAATTCAAAGTTTCTATATAAATCAACAACTTAGCTGCGCTATGGCTTTGATAGCGGGGTGGAGGCGGGGGTATGTATGTTGCGGCGCAGCAGCACGGATTTTGTGCATAAGTCCAACACCCCGGGCCTGGTTTTGTGCTAGTCATAGCTGAAATGACGGCTCCATCGCTTGTCAGAGGGGGGCTTGGCAGCCCTTCAAGCCCCGGCTGTGCGCATGCGGCGAGAGTGAGTGTGTACTGCACGGACCAGGACGTCCACGCTTTCCGGCGGCGTGTGCTGGCTGATGCCATGGCCGAGATTGAAAATGTGGGTCGGGCCGGGCTGGCTGGCGTCGGTGTGGGGGCGACCAAAACTGTCCAGTACGGCAGCCACTTCGGCTTCGATCTGGGTCGGGCCGGCAAACAGCACGTTGGGATCCAGGTTGCCTTGCAGGGCCTTGGCATGGGGGCCGTTCTCGCCGACCCGCGCGCGGGCCTGGGCGAGGTTGACGGTCCAGTCCAGGCCCAGCACCTCGCAGTCGAGGGCCGCCATGGCTTCCAGCCACTGCCCGCCGCCTTTGGTGAAGACCAGGCGTGGGATCTTCACGCCATCGTGCTCGCGCTTGAGCTGGCCCAGCACGCGCGCGGTGTAGGCCAGGCTGAAGGTCTGGAAGGCCGCGTCGGCCAGCACGCCACCCCAGCTGTCAAAAATCATCACGGCCTGGGCGCCGGCCTCAATTTGCGCGTTCAGGTAGGCGGCCACCGCATCGGCGTTGACGGCCAGCATTGTGTGCATCAGGTCGGGGCGCTGGTACAGCATGGTCTTGACGAGCCGGTAGTCGTCCGAGCCCGCTCCCTCGACCATGTAGCAGGCCAGCGTCCAGGGGCTGCCGGAAAAGCCGATCAGCGGCACCCGGCCATGGAGTGCCTTGCGGATCGAGGTGACGGCGTCGAACACATAGCGCAGCTTGCCCATATCGGGCACCGCCAGCCGGGCCACCGCCGCTTCGTCGCGCACAGGGGTGGCAAAACGCGGGCCTTCGCCGAGCTCGAACGACAGGCCCAGCCCCATGGCATCGGGCACGGTCAGGATGTCGGAAAACAGGATGGCCGCATCCAGCGGGTAACGCTCCAGCGGCTGCAGGGTGACCTCGGTGGCGTAATCGGTGTTGGTGGCCAGCCCCATGAAGCTGCCGGCCCGGGCGCGGGTGGCGCGATATTCGGGCAAATAGCGGCCGGCCTGGCGCATCAGCCAGACGGGCGTGTGGTCGGTGGCCTGGCGCAGGCAGGCACGCAGAAAGGTGTCGTTTTGAAGTGGTGCAAACATGAGCAGATTGTCTCAGGTGTCGGCAGGGGCTGGTGTGGCGGGCCGGCCGCATGGGCGGGGTCAGGCGTCTATCCAGCGCCGCGATTCAGATTTACCATGGTGCCGTGAGCTTTCATCTGACTCGAAGAAGGACTTCGCCATGCGCATGAACGACCAGGAGTACTTTCGCAGCTGCATTGCCAAGGAACGGCACCTGGCACAGCTGCTGGGCCACCAGCATATTGAAGAGTGCTATGAAAGCGCGGGCACGCTCTGGGACAACGCCCAGGCGCTGCCGCAGTGGACGCGCGACTGGGGCGCCTGCGGGCCGCTGATGACCCGCTACGGCATCACGGTGGTGTATGGCAAGGAGTCGGGGCAGACGGAGACCAGCTTTGCAACCATGGGCTCCACCGTGGTTCACTTTGCCGACCATCCCGGTCGGGACCGCGCGGTGATGTTCGGCATTGTCCGGGAGGTGGTGTTTTTGCTGGAGCACGGCAAGGTTGCCAAAGCCGCTCCAGAAACAAGCTCCTGATTCTCTTGACTTTCTCGACTTTTCACGCCTGGCCTCTTTCTCTTTTAGAGGTCGCGTGAACGGGCGGGCTCGTCCGCCGGTTCAGCCGCCGGGCGCCGGGTTTTTCATGAATTCTTCCAGCGCATCGATGGGTAGCGGCTTGCAGAACAGGTAACCCTGGTAGCTCTCGCAGCCCTGGCGGTACAGAAACTCGCGCTGCGCTTCGGTCTCGACCCCCTCGGCCATCACGCCCAGCCCCAGGCTTTGCGCCAGGCCGATGATGGTGCGTGCGATCGCTGCGTCATTCGGGTCGCGCAGTATGTCCGCCACAAAGGATTTGTCGATCTTCAGCTGGTCCAGCGGCAGGCGCTTGAGGCAGGAGAGCGAGGAATACCCCATGCCGAAATCGTCGATCGACAGGGTCACGCCCATGGCCTTGAGTTTGGCCATTTTGCCGATGGTGATGTCCATGTCATCGGCCAGCAGGCTTTCGGTCAGCTCCAGCTTGAGTTTGTGCGGGCTGACTTTCGTGTCGTTCAGGGCGGCCATGACGAGGTCGACGAATTCCGGGTGGCGGAACTGCCGCACACTCACGTTGACTGAAATGCTCAGTGCCGCCGTTTCAGGCCGCTGGGCCCAGGTGGCCAGCTGGTGGCAGGCGGTTTCCAGTACCCATTGGCCCAGCGGCAGGATCAACCCCGAATCTTCCGCTACCGGAATGAATTCCGCAGGCGACACCATGCCGCGTACCGGGTGGTTCCAGCGTAGCAGGGCTTCCGCACCCATCATGCGGCCGTCGCGCCCAACCTGTGGCTGGTAATGCAGGAGGAACTGTTTTTCGCGCAGGCCCTGGCGCAGGTCCGACTGCAGTGCTGCGCTGGCCGACACCGCCGCCTGCGTCACCGGGTCAAAAAAGCAGAGGGTGTTGCGTCCGGCGGTCTTGGCCTGGTACATGGCCAGGTCCGCCTGCTTCAGCAGGTCCCCAATGCTGTTGTGGTTCTGGTTGAACGAGGTCACGCCGATGCTGCACGTGCTGTAGTGCTGGTGGCCTGCCAGGAGGTAGGGCTCGCTGAGTGCCGCAAGAATATGCTTGCCCACCACCTGGGCCTTCGCGGCGGCCTCGCGGCGGTCGTGGCCGAGGTTCTCCAGCATGACCACAAACTCGTCCCCGCCCAGGCGCGCCACCGTGTCGGCGGTGCGCACGCACGCCGTCAGGCGCTCGGCCACCTGCTGCAGCAGCAGATCGCCTTTGTGGTGGCCCAGGGTGTCGTTGAGGGTCTTGAAGTTGTCCATGTCGATGAACATCAGCGCACCTTCGCGCGGGAGTTGCGGGGGGTGCGCCAGTGCCAGCTGCAGGCGGTCCATGAGCAACTGGCGGTTCGGCAGCTGGGTCAGCGGATCGTAAAAGGCCAGGTGCATGATTTCGCTTTCGGCCACCTTGCGCCGCGTGATGTCCCGTCCCACGGCAACCCAGTGGGTGAAAAAGACGCCCGCATCATCGGCCACCGGCACGATGTCGACTTCCATCCAGAAGTGCTTGCCATCCTTGCGGTAGGTGATCAGCTCGGCCTGCACCGGCTCACCCCGCAGGAACGCCTTGTTGATGCGGTCCAGTTCGCTGCGTTGGGTCAACGGTCCGCACAGCAGCCGGGGTGACTGGGTCAGGGCCTCGTCGCGGCCATACCCGGTATGGCGCTCGAAGGCGTTGTTGACGAAGATGATGCGCAGGCCGGGTTTGCCGGTGTGCACGGCCTCGGTGATGAGCACGATGTCGTTCAGGTGCGAGATGCTGGTTTCCAGCAGCATGAGCTGCTCGCGGGCCTTGCGCCGTTCGCTGACATCCCGAAAGTAGATCGCCACGCCGTCCGGATACGGATAGGCGCGTACTTCAAACCACCTGTCCATCGGCGCAAAGTGGGCCTCAAACTCCACCTGCTGGTTGCGTGCGACCGCGGCCCCTATCTGTTCCCCGAAGCTCGTATTGATGATGCCGGGAAACTCTTTCCAGATCCTTTTTCCCAGCAACTCCGTACCGGGCCTGCCCAGCAGCCGTTCGCCTTCGCGGCTGAGGTAGGTAAATCGCCATTCGGGATCGAGCGTGTAAAAGCCTTCCGAGATGTTTTCCAGCGTGATGCTCAGCCGCGTTGCCAGCCGGTGTGCGTCTTCCTGGGTCTGCCGCACGGTGGTGCCGATGTGCTGGCGCTCGGCATCCAGCGCGTGCCGCTGGTGGCGCAACTCCAGTTGCCCCGCCAGCAGCCCGGCCAACGTCTGCAGGCCTTCTTCCTGCTCGCGGCTCAGGCTTCGGGGCAGTGTGTCCATCACCGCCAGCAGGCCCAGCAGCGCGCCGTCTTCCCCGATCATCTGGAAGCTCCGGTAAAAACGGATGCCCGGTGCGTAGGGGGCTGGCAGCGTTGGTGCGCAGAGCGGCGTTTCCAGCGTGGCGGCACACAGCGTGACCAGGCCCTCGCGCGCTGGCGCCGCAAAGCCGGTGCCGGCGCTGAAAACAGTCTGGCCATCTTCCTGCAACACCACCATGGCAATGGGCACGCCGCACGACCGGGCGGCCAGCCGGGTGAGCCGGTCGGTTTCCCGAAAGAATGGATGCGGGGGAGGGACTGAAGCCTCATGGCGCAGCGCGGAGGCGGGCCGCCGGGATGCTGACTCAATGACGGAAAGGGACACAGACACGGGCAAACCCTGTTTTTTGACAACAAGGTGGCATCGTGGCGTATTGCGCCGCTTCTTTTGGGCCAGATTTGCAAGCGTTCACGGCAAAGCGTTGCAAAACGTTCTGTTTTTTACCGGACGGCGACCTTGTCCTACAGTGCAGTTCGCATTTGCCTCATCAAACGCCTGTCTGCCACCCGCGATGCTGAATGCACATACAGGAGGGGGTAAATGGCTGATGACGACTGAGGAACTCGACGAACTGGGACGATGCCCCGACATGACAGCGCTGCGATCGGCCCTGGACCGGCGGTGCGCCAGATTTGGTTCGGTCACCCAACTCAACATCCTGCTGGCCACGCAAGCCGGCAGGCAGCAGGCCTTGTGCTTTGTGCGAATGGCATCCCCCGAAGAAGAGCGGCGCCTGATGAGCGGCCTCGGCATTGGCCGTTTCGGTGGAGAACTGGTGGTGGTGGTCGATTTGCAGGTGCCCGACTCGCCCCCGCCAGCGATGACTCCGGATCTCTTTACCCAGAGGGCCTGAGCCTTGCAGCGCCCACGCCTTGGCCCACCCCGTGCCGCAGGAAGGTCAGGGCGTCACAGCCGTGCCGGCTTGCGGATGCCTCAGCAGCAGGCGGTCCAGCGCGTTCAGGGCTTCAAATGATTCTGAAAAATCGGCGAACAGCGCCGCGTTGTCCGGTGCGGCCGCCTGGCCGCGCCAGTCTGCGCGAAACTGATCAAAAATCTCGCCGAACGTTCTCTGGCCATCAATCAGGCGAAGGATTTGCGGCCCATATCGGCCGGGGTTGACCATCACCGACACGCCGGAGTGCTGGTGCCGGAGCAGGAAAGGCTGGCCGCGGTTGCTGCTGAAGACCTGTGCCGCGACGTCGCCGGTCAGCGGCTCATGGAAGAAAAAAGGCACGTATTCGGCATTGCCGTAAGGCGCGGTACAGCCGGCATCGCGCGTGACGTACAGCGAATGGGTGATGATGTTGCCGATCATGAGTTCGGCCATCTCATACTGCCGCCGGCGCGCCATCTTGCGCAGTTCGCCGGCCATGGCCGGTGGCTGGCTGCCCAGCACCATGTGCGGCAGGTAGGGCGAACGGCCACGCTGCACGTCGGTGAATTCGAGGTGCAGGCCGTGCCCTCCCGTGCCTGCGGCGTTGTGCCCCAGCCAGTCAAACAGTTCGCCCACCGAGTACGAACGGTCCTGCGAATGCAGCAGCAGGTCGTAAATGCCCGCGTCCCCGGCCTTGTGGTCGTGGTGCAGGTCTTCGCTGCGCTTGAACCAGTTGCTGGGCGGCAGGCTGGCCAGCAGGTCGCGGGTGTTGGCAATCTTGCGCTGGTCGTCAGCCTGCGTGCCGTTGACGAGCCGCATCAGGGCCTGCATCTGGTAGATGCCGGTGCGCCCCGCCGTGGCGTAGACCATCAGGCCGATGGCCCCCTCGGGCTTGAGCACCGCGCGCAGGGCCCCGAAGCCCAGGTCAGGGTCGGCCAGGTGATGCAGCACGCCGCTGCAGTTGATGTAGTCGAAGGGCGCCAGGCCCAGGCGGGGCAGGTTGAGCAGCGAGTCGTGCACCCACGTGATGTTGCTCAGGCCACGAATGCGCGCCCTTTCCTTTGCCAGCGCGATGCTCGCCTCGCTCATGTCCAGGTGCACGATCTGTGCGTCGGTCGCGCGCAGCTGCTCGGCCAGGAAGATCGTGGCGTCACCGGTGCCGCCGCCCGCCACCAGGGCCCTGAAACCGTTGCGGAACGACTGCTTTCCGGCAAAGCAGTAGTGGTTGATCATCGGCAGGTCTTCCAGCCAGGTCAGCACCAGGCGCTGGCGCTCGTCCTCCGGGTTGCACGGCGGGTAGGGCAGGGCTTCGTACTGGCTTCTGACCTGCGGAAGGTAGTTGTCGGGCATGGGCATTTTCCGGAAAAGGGAATGGCAAACAGAGGTATTGTCTCCGCCCGAAGAGCCGTCTTGCACGGGAACATTCTGGTCCCGCCAAGTGGCAGCGCGGAACCGGCTCCGCCGGGCCGCAGCTGCCGCCCCCTGCAAGGGGGGATCCGGCTACACGAAGTGAGCCGAGAAGGGGGTGAGCATATCCACCAGCGCGGAACCGGCTCCGCCGGGCCGCAGCTGCCGCCCCCTGCAGGGGGGGGATCCGGCCACACGGAAGTGGGCCGAGAAGGAGGTGAACTTATCCACCAGCGGAACCGGCGCCCCCGGGCCCAAGCAAGTGACGGCGTGGAACCGGCTATGCCGGGCCACAGCAGTCGCCCCCTGCAAGGGGGGATCCGGCTACACGAAGTGAGCCGAGAAGGGGGTGAACCTACCTCACCGGCAAAAACTGCAGAAAGGTGCCCCCCAGCAGGTTCTGCACATAGGTGATCACGGCGCGGCGGTATTTCTCGGTCAGCACGACCGCCAGCAGGTCCAGCCGACCGATCACCTTGCCGAACTCGCGCTCGAAGCTCAGGTTGCGCTCGCGCTCGGAGATCTCGTCGGCCAGCAGCAGCGGCTGGCCTGCGTTGTTGCGCCGGCTGGAGAGCAGCCACACCGCGATCTCGATGTTGCGGGCCGCGTTGTAGATGTACTGGGCGTCCAGCGCATCGGTCAGGTAGAAACTGGTTTTACCGCCGTGGGCGGTGATCAGCATGTCGGCACTGGCGTAAATGAAAGCCGCCACACGGTCGCCCTTGAAGTCGCCGGCCAGTGCCAGCGACAGGGCTGCGATGTCGCGTTTGCCCTGCAGCTCGGGCCAGGGGCTGCGGTTCTCCACGGCGCTGCGCAGCTGGGCCAGCGCAGCCTCGCGGCTGGCCAGGCCGGTTTTTCGCCATTCCGCGGGGTTGCGCCGGTAGAGCTTGTCGCCCAGGCGCAGCAGGCTCTCCAGGTTGTCGCGCATGCCCAGTGTGGCCATGCGGTTCACGTCGGATTGCCCCAATTCCGAGGAGGTCACGGGTGCGGACTGTGCCTCGCCGCGCGGCGCGGGCGCGGTGGAGGCGCAGCCCGCCAGCAGCAGCGCCAGCAGACCCGGCAGCAGGAAGGGAAACGGCACATGAGGGCGCAGCGTGGGCATGCGGCATTCTCGGGGACAAGCCGGAATGCCGCAAGCACCAAACGTGGCTTGCTATGGATTAAATAGCTGGCCGCGCGCGCCCGGTCAGATTGAGGAAAGGAGGCCTTGGTGGCTGCAGCAGCGTGCCCGTCTTATCGGACTTGATCGGCCTATATCAGGCCGCGCGACAGCAGCACGGTGTGGTCGACCTTGATGCACTGATCCTGCACGACCAGCAGCCCGGCCGCCTGGGCCTTGGCGGCCGCCGCCCGGTTCTCGATGCCCAACTGCATCCACACGGCTTTGGCGCCTATCGCGATGGCCTCATCGACGATGGGCGGGATGTCTTCGCTGTTGCGAAAGCAGTTCACGAGATCGATCTTTTCATGCTTGGCGGCTTCGGTCAGCGAGGGATAGGACTTCTCGCCGAGCGCTTCGGTGGCGTTGGGATTGACCGGGATGATGCGGTAGCCTTGGGCCTGCATGTAGCGCGACACGCCAAAGCTGGCGCGATGCGGCTTGGGCGACAGCCCGACCACCGCAATGGTTTGCATGTGCTTGAGAATGTGCGGAATACGCTCCGCGTGGGAAACCTGTGTCATGGCAAATACCTCGTGTGGGGGTAAGGACGCTGTGCTTGCTGGCTAACTTACCATTTTCTGACAGGCATTTCCCGCGGCGTTACCAATTCGTACAAACAGCAGGGTCACAGCTTGGCCAGTTCAGCCCGCAGCTCATCGACCGACAGCACTTCCGACAGGATGACCGGAGCGTGGCCCGGTTTGTAGATGGCATACACCGGCACGCCACTGCGGCCCAGCTGGGTCAGCGCCGCCGTCACCGCCGGGTCGCGGCGCGTCCAGTCGGCGCGCAGCAGCGCGACGTTTTTCGCATCAATGTCGGCCAGCACGGCGGTGTTGGCCAGCGTGGTTTTCTTGTTGTACTGGCAGGTGACGCACCACGCGGCGGTGAAATCCACCAGCACGCTCTGGCCTTTGGCCGTCAGCTGGTCGACGCGGCCCGGCTCCCAGGCCTGCCATCTTCCGGAGGTGGCAATGGCGGGACCTGCCGACGCCTGCAGCGGCTTCGTGATGTTTTGACCGATTGTCAGCACGCCGGCCGCAGTAAGTGCTATGGAAAACGTCGCAAACAGCGTCCGTGTCCGGCCCTGGAGGGTCAGCGACCAGAGCACCAGTGCCATCAGCACCAGCAGGGCGAGCAGCGCGCCCGCGCCGTCAATGCCGCTTTGCTGGCCCAGCACCCAGACCAGCCAGGCCACGGTGGCAAACATCGGGAAGGCCATCAGCTCGCGGAAGGTCACCATCCAGTGGCCGGGACGTGGCAACACGCGCGCCACTGCCGGCACCGCGCTGGCGGCCAGGTAGGGCAAGGCCATGCCCAGGCCGATGGCGGAAAACATGGCCAGCGCCTGCAGCGCCGGCAAGCCCACCGCGTACCCCAGCGAGGCGCCCATGAACGGCGCGGTACAGGGGGAGGCAATCGCGCTGGCGAGCACACCCGACAGGAAAGCGTTGATGGTAGGTCGCGTGGACTGCAGGCGGGTGACCCGGTCGGGCAGGAAGTGGCCAAACTCGAAGAGGCCCGCCAGGTTCAGGCCCAGCAGCGTGAACAGGGCGGCCAGTGCGGCAACCACCGCCGGGTTTTGCAGCTGAAAGCCCCAGCCCAGTTGCTCGCCCGCGGCCCGCAGGCCCAGCAGCAGGGCGCCCAGCGCCAAAAACGACAGCACCACGCCGGCGGTGTAGGCCAGGCCGGTGCTCAGGCGGGTGCCGGGGTCCTTCACATGCACAAAGCTCACCACCTTGATGGCCAGCACGGGAAACACGCAGGGCATCAGGTTAAGAATCAATCCGCCCACCAGGGCGCCGAGCAGCGCAGCCAGCAGGCTCAGGGGTGGCCCGCTGGCCTGCACCGGCGCGGCACCGGCCGAGGCATTGGCCCGGAGGGCGGCCTCGAGCGCGGGCGGCATCGCGGCGGCGACGGCGACGGCCGGCCAGGTCCCCTTGACGGGGGCTTCGATGCGGTAGGCGTTCTGGTTGAAGGCGACCACCAGCGGCAGCTGCGTGGGGCTCTCGGTACGCTGGCCGGACAGTGGCACTTGCGCCGTCCACACCGCGCCCTGCCAGGCTTGCTGCCACGGCGCCGCCGGCTCAATCACGCTGCCGGTTTCGGGGAAAAAATCGAGGGTCTTGCCCTGCAGGCCAGCCGGCAACCCGCTCAGGGCGACCTTGATGGCCTTGCCGCTGACTTCGACCTGGCTGGCGCCTGCCGGCAAGGCGGTGGGCGTGGCATCAAACGTGGCCTGGAAGGCCTTGCCGCTCAGCGCCGTGGAGCTTTTGACCGGCAGGCTCAGCGTGAACTCGCCTTCCTGCGGGATGCACTCCTTGCGGCAGACCAGCCAGGCGGCATTGAGCTTGACGTTGAGCTGCGCACCGTTGAACCCGGGCGCCACCGTGAGCGGCACGGGCAGCAGCACCGTGTTTTCGTAGCCATAGTTGGCCAGCGTGCCGACCGGGATTTTTTTCGGCGTCGGCCAGGCGATCTCGCCCGCCGTGATGCCGGCCGGCAACTGCCACGCCAGCTGCGTCGGCAGGCCGGAATCGCCGGAATTTTTCCAGTAGGTGTGCCATTCGGGCTGGTGCGTCAATTGCAGGCCCAGCCAGAACGGCTTGCCCGCCTCCACGCCCTCGGGGGCCCAGGCCAGCAGTTCGGCGCGCACCTGCTCGGTGGTCACCAGGGCGCCCGATGCAGGGCGGCCACCCTGGTTCAGGAAATTGGCCTGAAGATTCTGGGCCTGAGCCTGCGTGGCTATTACGCCAATCGCTATCAAAAAAGAAGCAAAAAATGAGACAAACAGGGAGCGCTTGAAATTCATGGTGGATGTGTGAGCAGAGGACGGCGGCATTAGTTCCGGGGGAGTTCCTGGCCTTCCCAGGTGGCCTGCTTGTCAAAACGGGTCGCCCCGCGATCAAAGAAGGGCCAAATCAAGGCAAATTCAGGGACGGCGCGGTTTTGCGTGCCTGTTGGTCTGTCCCCGGAGGGTGTTATTACAGCCATTTTGGGTGCAACTCCGATAATAGGCCCATGCCGCGCATCGTTATTGCCACCCTGAACGCCAAATACATCCACGCCTCCCTGGGTTTGCGCTACCTGCTGGCCAATATGGATGCGCATGGCGGGGCCGGCCTGCGCGCCCAGACGCAGCTGCGGGAGTTCGTCATCCAGCAGCGGCCCATGCAGATTGTCGAGGAGTTGCTGGCGCTCAACCCCGAGGTGATCGGCCTCGGCATCTATATATGGAACGTGGTCGAAACCACCCAGGTCGTGCGGCTTCTGAAAACCCTCAGGCCGGACATCAAGGTGGTGCTGGGCGGGCCCGAGGTCAGCTACGAAACGGGCGAACAGGAGATTTGCCGCCTAGCCGACCATGTGGTCACCGGCTGGGGCGATGTGAGCTTTCCCAAACTCTGCCGCGCCCTGCTGGACGGCCCGAAGCCGCTCATGAAGGTGATTGCCGGCGAGCAGCCCGCCCTCGCGGAACTGGCCTTGCCGTACGGCGAGTACACCGCTGAAGACCTGGCCAAGCGCCTGTTGTATGTGGAGGCCTCGCGCGGCTGCCCGTTCAAGTGCGAGTTCTGCCTGAGCTCGCTCGACAAGACCGCCTGGGCCTTTGACCTGGACCTGTTCATGGCCGAGATGGAGGCGCTCTACCGGCGCGGCGCGCGCAACTTCAAGTTTGTCGACCGCACCTTCAACCTGAAGGTGGAGCACTCGGTGCGCATCCTGCAGTTTTTCCTGGACCGCATGAAGGATGCGGACGGCCGGATTCAGGCCGCGCCCGATCTGTTCGTGCATTTTGAGGTGGTGCCCGACAGTCTGCCCGACCGGCTGAAAGCCCTGATCGTGCAGTTCCCCGCCGGTTCGCTGCAGTTTGAGGTCGGCATCCAGAGCTTTAACCCCGACGTGCAGCAGCGCATTTCACGCAAGCAGGACAACGCCAAAACCGCCGACAACCTGCGCTGGCTGGTGGGGCAGAGCCAGGCGCATGTGCATGCCGACCTGATTTTTGGCCTGCCCGGTGAAACGCTGGAAAGCTTTGCCCAGGGGTTTGACCGCCTGTATGAACTGGCCCCGCACGAAATCCAGTTTGGCATCTTGAAGCGCCTGCGCGGCACGCCCATTACCCGGCACACGGCCGACTTTGCCATGGCCTACGACCCGCAGACGCCCTACACGATTCTGCAGAACTCGACGATTGACTTCGCCACCATGCAGCGCATCAACCGCTTTGCACGCTACTGGGAGATGGTGGCCAACTCGGGGCGGTTTGCGCTGGGGCTCAAACTGCTGTTGGAGCCCGGTTCGGCGTTTAACCATTTCCTGGCTTTCAGCGACTGGCTCTGGCAAACCACCGGCAAGACGCACGAATTTGCGCTGGAGAAGCTGGTGGATCTGCTGTTTGAGCACCTCACCCTGACGCGCGGATTGGCGGCGGGCGAAGTGCGTGCCGCATTGATGGCGGATTACCGGGCCAGTGGGGCGCGGGGGCGGCCCCAGTGCCTGGCCGAACTGCTGAGTGCCGAGCGGCTTGCCTTGCCGGCCGTGTCCGGGAAGCTCAGGGCTGAGCGGCAAAGCCGGCATGTCAATCAGCAGGCGCATCGCGAGGAGATACAGAAGGCTGCGGCGGCGGCTTGACGGACACCGGGCACTGCGTAAGCGCGCAGTTTCAGTGTCCACCGTTCGGACTGAACCGGTCGAAGCCTTCGCTTCACCTCATGTCATCCATGTTGCAAACAAGAACGGATGGGGCTTCCGTTCGACTGATTTGCGGAGTACGCTTTCCAAGCCCCAGGTCGGCCAATGGGATAGGGATGCCGCGAGGCCGATGTGCCAAAGCCGCGACAACCCTTGTCAACGATTTCTGGAGATTGTCATGAAGTACATCCTCAGTTGGACCTTGCCGCCGGATACGTACAGCGCCGCGGTGGCGCGTTTTCTCGAGACCGGAGGCGCGCCGCCCAAGGGTGTGGAGATGTTGGGACGCTGGCACGGCATGAACGGCCAGGGCTTCGCGGTCATCGAGTCTGGTGACGCCAAGGCCCTGTACCTCTTTCAGGCGCAATGGGCCGACCTGCTCCCGATCGTGGTCACGCCCTGCGTGGAGGACGCCGACGCCGCCGCGGTGCTGGCGTCGCTGGGCAAGCGCTGAGCGCCGGTCTTTACATCGCCACCGCCGCCAAAAGCCGGTAGCGGTGGCCGTTTGGCCATCAATCCCGGCAAGGCGTCGCGTGGGACGCCGGGTGCACAAGTGTGGGTGCACCAAACGCATCCACGCCATGCGCGACAAAGATGCTCTTGGCGAGAGCAATCCCCATGGTGATAATGGCCATGATTTCCCCTTTCGGGTGAGTTGATGAAAACGAAGTTTCAGTGCAGACTAACTTGTACTCAAGTTACGTCGGAGCTAAAAGTTCGCACTTCCCCTCGTGGGACTTCGTTGCCGCCATACCCGCTCCCAACTCGCGGAAACCGTGTCGCGGCTCGGTGGAGAAGTCGTCCCGTCTTTGTCGGCTAAGGTTAAATACCTTGTCATCGGTGCCGATGGCAACCCATGTTGGGCTTACGCGTGCTATGGCCGCAAGGTAGAAAAGGCCGTTGCGCTGCGTAAGTCCGGAGTCCGAGTGCTCATCGTGCGCGAAAACGATTTCCGCGACGCCGTGGCAGACAATGCATGAGGGTTAACTCCTCGTGGCGGAGCGCGCCACCCGTCGAAATAGCCCCAAAATATGCCCATGACTTCTGCAACGCCCATCCCAGCTGCCTTGCCCCGCTTCTGGGCCGACCTCAAAAGCCCCGACTTTGCGCGGCTGGATAAAACCCGCTGCATCGCGGTGCTGCCGGTCGCGGCGATTGAGCAGCACGGCCCGCACCTGCCGCTCAATGTGGATGCGACGCTGGTGGAGGGTGTGATTGCCGCCGCGCTGCCGCAGTTGCCTGCAGACCTGCCGGTGCTGTTTTTGCCGACGCAGTCGGTCGGCTTCAGCCCCGAGCACACGCGCTTTGCGGGCACGCTCACCTTGAAAGCCGAAACCATCATCCAGCTCTGGACCGGGATCGCCGAGTCGGTGGCGGCGGCAGGCGTTAAAAAACTTGTGCTGCTCAACTCGCACGGCGGTCAGGTGGGGCTGCTGGATGTGGTGGCGCGTGACTTGCGTGCACGCCTTGGCATGCTGGTGTACAGCGTGAACTGGTTCAACCTGCCTCTGGTCAACGAACAAGGGGATTCCGTGGCAGACCTGTTCAGTGCGCAGGAGCACCGCTTCGGCATCCATGCCGGCGAGATGGAGACCTCGATGATGCTGGCCCTCAAGTCCGAGCAGGTGGATATGACGAAGGCGCAGGACTTTCATTCCACCTCGCAGGACCGGGCCGGGAAATTCAGCATCCTGGGCGATGGCCGCAGCGCCAAGCTGGCCTGGCAGATGCAGGATTACAACCCGCAGGGTGCCGTGGGCAATGCCGCTGCGGCCACTGCCGACAAAGGCCGTGCGCTGCTGGGGGCTGCAGGTCGCAGTCTGGCGCAACTGTTGGGGGAGATAGACCAGTTGCCGGCCGATACCTTGAGCACCAAGACCGCGTTCTGACGCCCGACTCGAACCGGGGCGGGCTTGTCCGCGTCTGCGTTCCTTATACGTTCCTGATATGCCCGGTGTTACGCTGATCGCATGATGAATGCTCCAACGGTCCGGGAAGGCGGTGTCGCATCAGCCCGAGGCTGGGTCACGGTTGCGCTGCTGCTGCTGGCGGCCACGCTTGTCAGCATGTTGCTCGACCAGCATGTGGCGCTCATGAGCCAGGCCATGGTCTACGTGCTGGCTGTCGTCATCGCCTCGTACAGGCTGCGCTGGATCGAATCGGTTGCTTGCGCGGTCGGTGCCGTCACCGCATTGAACTTCTTTTTTGTGCCCCCGCGCTGGACGCTGGTCGTCGAAAATCGCGAGCTCTTTATCGGGCTGGCGACCATGCTGGTGCTGGCGCTGGTCATCAGCCATCTGGCGACGCGTCTTCGGCGCGAGTCGGAGATGGCCCGCCTGAGTGAACGGCGGGCGCGCCAGTTGCAGGACTTGTCCACCGACCTGGCCAGTGCGGCGTCACCGGCGGAAGTCCTGTCGCTGGGGCGGCAGGCGCTGGCCGCTGCCTTTGCCGGGCCATGCACCCTGATATTGGCCAATGAGCAGCAGGAGACGCCCGAGGCACCCGATGGGGCCGCGCCGCCGGCCCCCGTGCTGGATGGCCTGCGCTGCTGCATGACTGAGGCTGCCGTGCTCGGGCCGGGAACCGGGCGCTGGCCGGGGCTCAATGCCTGGTACCTCCCGCTGGGTGACAAGGAGCGCACTGTTGTCGGCGCCGCCTGCGTTCGTCCCGCGCTGTCTGGCGATACGGACGGCCGGGAGCATGCGCAGGCGCTGTGTGCCTTGCTGGCGCAGTCCCTGTGGCGGCTGCGCCTCAGTGCTTCGGTCGTCGCGGCGCAGGGCGAGATGCAACGCCATCAACTGCAAAGCACCTTTCTCGCCGCGGTGTCGCACGATCTGCGCACCCCGCTGGCCGCGATCGTGGGCGCCGCATCGTCGCTGCAAACCCAGCGCGACCGGCTGCCCTTGCCGGATCAGGACCGGCTGCTCGACAGCATTGTCAATGAGGCGTCCTACCTGACCGAGGTGACGGAGAACACCCTGCAATTCGTGCGGCTGTCGAGCTCGGAGCAGGCACTTCGCCGCGATTGGGAGTCCATCGAGGAGATCGTCGGGGCCGTGCTGGCGCGCGTGCGCCAGCGTGACCCGCAGCGCCGCATCAAATCCAGAGTGGCGAGTGGCTTGCCGCTGGTCAGGGCGGACCCGGTGCTGCTCGCCCAGATGCTGGGCAACCTGCTCGATAACGCGCTGAAGTACAGCGACGGCACCATCGACCTGACGGTGGGTGTCGTGAGCGAGGCGGGTGGGGCGGGTGCGGGCGCCAACGCCAACAGCCAGGAACTGGAGATCGCGGTGAAAGACCGCGGACCCGGCGTTGCCGAGGCAGATCAGGAAGCGATTTTCGAGCCCTATGCGCGCGGTGAGCAATCCGGCCACCGGGGTGCCGGGCTGGGCCTGGCGGTGTGCCGCGCGATTGCCGCGGCCCATGGCGGGCGGCTGACGCTCAGGCGCCGCAGTGGGGGTGGCAGCTGTTTCACCGCCAGCCTGCCGATCGAGGCCCAACCTGCCGGGAAGGAGCTGCCATGACCCTGCGGGTGCTGGTCGTGGAAGACGACCGGGAAATACGGGCGCTGATGCAGTCCTCCCTTGCCGTCGAGGGTTTTGACGTCCAGACCGCGGCCTCGCTGAGCGAGGCTGGTGCGCTGCTGCGCCATGACCCGCCCGATGTCATTGTTCTCGATTTGGGGCTTCCCGATGGGGATGGCGTGGAACTGGTGCGCGAGGTGCGCCGGCATAAGTCGGTGCCCATTATCGTGGTGTCGGCCCGCCATCAGGAGGCGCAGAAGATCGCGCTGCTCGATGCAGGGGCGGATGACTACCTCACCAAGCCCTTCAGCGTCGGCGAGTTGCTGGCACGCATCCGGGTTGCCTTGCGGCACCGCGGCACGGCGCTGGCCGCGGCCGTGACGGTGCATGAGCTGGACGATCTGCGCATCGACCTGGCGGCGCATGTGGTGCAGCGCGCCGGTGAAACCCTGCATCTCACGCCCACCGAATTCAAGCTGCTGGCGCGCCTGGTGCGCAGCGCCGGCCGGGTGGTGACGCACCGGCAACTGCTGGTCGATGTCTGGGGTCCTGAATTCACCGAGCACACGCACTACCTGCGGCTGTACATGGCCCAGCTGCGCGCAAAAATCGAGCAGGACCCGGCCGAGCCGCGGCATCTGCTGACCGAGACCGGGGTGGGCTACCGGCTGGCCGACGCCTGAGGAGGGCGCTGGCCCGGCGTCATCCTTATGCGTTCCTGATGCAGGCCCGACGATAGTGCAGCCGTGTTCTTCATCGATCGCTTTCAATGAATAAAGTTTCGGAAAAACAAGGTGTGGCGGCGCTCACCCTGGGCGCCATCGGCGTGGTGTATGGCGACATCGGCACCAGCCCGCTGTACACCATGAAGGAAATCTTCAGCCCGGCCACCGGCATTCCCCTGGATGCCGTCCACCTGATCGGCGCTGTGTCCGTGATATTTTGGGGCTTGATGATGATCGTCACGCTGAAGTACGTGCTGCTGATCCTGCGTGCCAGCAACCGTGGCGAAGGCGGCATCATGGCATTGACGGCCCTGGCGGCTCATGCCGCCGGCAAGACGCCGGGGCGGCGCACCGCACTGCTGTTGACCGGGGTGCTGGGCGCGGCCCTGTTTTACGGCGACAGCGTGATCACCCCCGCCATTTCGGTGTTGAGCGCGGTCGAAGGACTGGAGGTGGTGGCGCCGGGGCTGAAATCTTATGTGCTCCCCATTTCCCTGGCGGTGCTGGTGGGGCTGTTCATGGTGCAACGCCACGGTACCGGCGTGGTGGGCAAGCTGTTCGGCCCGGTCATCGTGCTCTGGTTTGCCGTGCTGGCGTTCACGGGTGTTGTGCAGATCATGCAGCAGCCGGCCATCCTGGCGGCGCTCAACCCCTTGCGCGCCGTGGCGTTTTTGTACGCGCAGGGGTGGCACCTGTTTGTCGCGGTCGGCGCCATCGTGCTGGCCTTCACGGGCGTTGAGGCGCTGTATGCCGACATGGGGCACTTTGGCAAACGGCCCATCCAGCTCGCATGGATGGGCCTGGTGCTGCCGTCTCTGGCGCTCAATTACATGGGCCAGGGTGCGCTGCTGATGCGCGACCCTTCGGCGCTGGAGAATCCGTTTTTCCGTCTGTACCCCCAGGCCTGGCTGATTCCTGCCGTGCTGCTGGCCACCTGTGCCACGGTGATTGCTTCCCAGGCGGTGATTTCCGGCGCCTACTCCATGACCCGGCAGGCGATCCAGCTCGGCCTGCTGCCGCGCATGCAGGTGAACTACACGTCGGCCAAGGAAGCCGGGCAGATCTACATGCCCGAGGTCAACTGGATCCTGCTGGTGGCGGTGTTGCTGGCTGTGGTGGGCTTCGGCAGTTCGTCTGCACTGGCGGCCGCCTACGGCATCGCGGTGACCATGACGATGCTGATCACGACGGTGCTGACTTTTTTCGTCGTCCGCCATGGTTGGGGCTATCCGCTGCCTGTCGCGATTGCCGCCACCGGGTTTTTCCTGGCGCTGGATACCGTGCTGGTCATCGCCTGCTCGCTCAAGTTTTGGCAGGGCGGCTGGTTCCCGCTGGTGCTGGGCGTGGCCATTTTTACGGTCATGGCGACCTGGAAACGCGGACGTGAACTGCTGATCGAGAACATCCGTCAGGACGACCCGGAGCTGCTGCCCTTCATCACCAGCCTGGCGAACGACGACATGCACCGCACCCCGCGCACGGCGGTGTATGCCGTCGCCAACCCGGATACCGTGCCGCAGGCGCTGCTGCACAACCTCAAGCACAACCAGGTGATACATGAGCGCAACCTGATTCTCACCGTGGTGTTCCATGAGGTGCCCTGGATCTCTTTCGAGGAGCGCGTGCAGGTCACGCCACTGGTTCCCGGTTTCTGGAAAGTTCAGGTGAATTACGGGTTCAAGAACACGCCCGACATACCGAAGGCCCTGGAACTCTGCCGCACCCAGGGGCTGCCCCTCAATCTGTTTGAAACGTCCTACTTTCTGAGCCGTGAAACGGTCGTGCCGACCAGGGGGGCCGGCATGGCCCATTGGCGCGAAGCCCTGTTTGCCGCCATGTCACGCAATGCGGGCAGCGTGGTGGGTTTTATGCGCCTGCCCAATAACTGCGTCATTGAACTGGGAACGCGGGTGCAGATTTAGGGCCTCAAAAAACAAGGCCCCAGGCCGGGGGTAACCTGCCTGGAGCCTTGTGCTGCGGGCCTGACCGGTAAGCCCTGCCGCAGTGTGACTCAATTATCGGGTAGCCACTGCCGAATAATTTGCTGGATTTGCTGGGTTATTTCCAAAATACGGAATTTAAATTCCAAAAAGCCGGCTAAATCAGATGAATTGTCTGCCCTGGAAGATTGAGGCAAAAAGTCCTTCATGTTTTGCGGACGAAATCCCCCGCCAGCCAGCCGTCGGCTACGCGCAGGGCCTGGGTGACAGACGGAGAAGGCAGGTCACGCGGGAAGCAAAACCCTGACATTGCGCCGCGCGGGCGGCTGACAGGCAAGGCCACCCAAAAGACGGATAGTCAAAACGCCCGCTTCAGGGCCTTGCGCGGGGCGCTTTTACATCGGCGCAAGCAGGCGTCCATCTGGGGCGTCCACCTGCCGGGCAAACACCGGTTTTAAAGGAGGGCTGATTGATGCAGTCGCTGATGGTTCCTTTCCAGCGGCACGTCCGCCTGAAAGCGGTGCTGCGCGGTGCATGGGCCTGCCTGCTGCTGGGCGGTCTGGCCGCCTGTGGTGACGTGACCCGGCTGCCGCCTTCCGCAGACATGGGCGCCAACCCGACGCTGCCCAAGCCTGCGACCCGCCTGATTCCCACCGTGAACATAGCGCCGGCCAAAGGCTGGCCGGCCGGCGTGATGCCCACGCCCATGGCCGGCTTGGCCGTCACCGCCCTGGCTTCCGGCCTGGACCATCCGCGCTGGGTCTATGTGCTGCCCAATGGGGACGTGCTGGTGGCAGAAAGCAACGCACCACCCAAGCCCGAAGATGGCAAGAGCCTCAAGGGCATGATCATGAAATGGGCGATGAAGCGGGCCGGTGCCGCGGACCCTTCGGCTAACCGCATCACCTTGCTGCGCGATGCCGACGGCGACGGCCAGGCCGAGACCCGCACGGTGTTTTTGCAAAACCTGAACTCGCCGTTTGGCATGGCGCTGGTGGGCAACATGTTTTACGTGGCCAACACCGACGCGATCATCCGTTTCCCCTACGAGCCGGGCCAGACCCGCATCACGGCGCCAGGCGTCAAGGTGGTGGACCTGCCGGCCGGTCCCATCAACCACCACTGGACCAAAAACCTGATTGCCAGCCCCGATGGCAGCAAACTCTTTGTGACGGTAGGCTCCAACAGCAATGTGGGCGAACGCGGCGGCGAAGCCGAAACCGGTCGCGCTGCCATCTGGGAGGTTGACCCGCGGACTGGCAGCTACCGCGTGTTTGCCTCGGGCCTGCGCAATCCCAACGGCATGGGATGGGCCCCTGAAAGCGGCGCACTCTGGACGGTGGTGAACGAGCGCGACGAGATCGGCAGCGACCTGGTGCCCGACTATCTGACCTCGGTGCGCGACGGCGGGTTTTACGGTTGGCCCTACAGCTACTACGGCCAGCACGTGGATGAGCGGGTGCAGCCGCCCCGGCCCGACCTGGTGGCCAAAGCCATCGCACCCGATTACGCGCTGGGTTCCCACGTTGCGCCCTTGGGCCTGGTTTTCTCCAGCGGCCAGGCCATGCCGCCGCTGTTGGCCAGCGGCGCATTTGTCGGCGAGCATGGTTCCTGGAACCGCCAGCCGCACAGTGGCTACAAGGTCGTGTTCGTGCCCTTTGTGAAGGGCATGCCGGCGGGCCTTCCTGTCGATGTGTTGACCGGTTTTCTGAGCGCCGATGGCGATGCCTACGGCCGGCCCGTGGGCGTGGCCATGGACCCGCGCGGCGCGCTGCTGGTGGCCGACGATGTCGGCAATGTGATCTGGCGCGTCAGCGGCGTGCCTGTGAAGTAAGTGCCAGCAAGGAGACCTTGCTGGCAAAACAAGGCAACCAAGGCAACCAAGGCAACCAAGGCAACGTATGGCCCACGTCGCCTTCGATCGCGGTGACGGGCTGGACCGAAGCGATGCGGTTCAGGCGGGCGGCAGCACCAGGTCGGCCGTCTCCGGGCGGATCCAGCGCGGGTACTCGCGCGAGGTGTCTATGCAGCCACCCGACTGGTACACCCCCTTGGGCTCCCGCAGGCGCAGCATCAATTCCAGGATTTGCGCCGCCTGGGCCGCGTCGGCCAGCGAGTCTTGCACACGGGCTTCGACAATGCTTTCGTCGATCTTCAACTCGCCGGCTGCATCCGTGTAGGTGGCATGGCGCCAATGAAACAGCTCCAGGCATTTGGATGTCAAGGTGTAGGGCTGCTCCCGTTTCCAGAAATTGGTGAAGAGCCCGCCGCCCAGATAGAACACCCAGGAGCCCTCATAGCCCGTCACATCGGATGAGTGTGGGTCCGGGTTGCGAAACCAGAGGCGGTCGCCTGGCACGTAATACCGGGGCGGCAGCGGCGCCTCCATGGAGCCGTATTCGCGCAGGAACACGTCATGGAACTGGCCCGACATGATGGCCCGGCGCTCCCACTGCTGCTGCAGTTGGTGCAGCAGTGCCGGATTGCTGCGCTCGAGCTCCTGCGCAATCGCCAGCAGGATCACGTATTCGGTGGCCCGGTAGCACGAAAAGGAGTACAGCTTGCCCGAGTCCTCCGGTTGGGTGGCTTTCTGCAGCGCCGCAATCAGGGCGTGGCCGGGCCGCACGGTAAAGCCCCGTCCCTCGGCGTAGGTCCAGCAGTCGTGCGGCCGCTCCGCCTCGCTGGTGTGAAAGGCCAGCGCCGTCTTGCGCGCGGCCAACACGATGTTGCGGCGAATGCGCACCGCCGATGCCAGCTCGGCATGGCTGGGAAACGAAAATCCCACCGGGCTTAGCAGCATGGCCAGCAGGATTTCCCGGTCCAGGTCGTCGTTGCGCTGCCCGGTATCGAGTTGCAGGTGCTGGTTCAGGCCGGTGGTGTCCAGGCCGGGCGCCCAGCGGTCAGCCAGGTCGGCCCGCAGATGAACGCTCTGTTCAACGCCCTTGTTGTCCGGCGACGGGCGCACGGGCGCCATGTCGACGTAGCGCTGCAGGCCGAGGTGCTCCAGCTGTTCCTGCAGGCTGCGGTTGGCCGCTGCGAGCGCCTCGTTGGTTTCGGTGTGGAGGCGGATGCCGCCGGGGCGGGGTCCGGGGTCGGGTATGAGGTGGGGTGCGGGAAGGGGGTCGGCGCTCATGCTGCCGCAGAGTATCCGGGCTGGCGGCAGATTCGGCAATACCGGGAAAACACCGCATGCCAGCCGGCCTCCGCGGGCTCAGGCGTAGGTTATCCAGCTGGCGTATTCGGGCCCCTCCAGGTGCGGCAGCGTGTTGTAGGTCACCAGCATGTGGCGCTTGGGCGTGAAAGCGAATTCGGTGACGGAGCAATTGCGGATACGCAGGTTCAGCTCAATCGTCGTTTCCGGGCTGGTGCCCAGCACATGGCCCACCGCGGTTGCGATCGGTCCGCCGCTGGAGACCAGCAGCACATTGCCGTCGCAGTTTTTTCGAACGTGGTCCAGCGCGCTGGTCACGCCAGCCACAAAGTCGTTGTAGCTGGGCATGCCGCGGGGGCTGACAACGCCGGCCATCCATTGGGCCAGGCCGTCGCGCAGCAGGCGAAAGTGGCTGCGGTACATCTCGGGCGAGGTCGGTTTTTCGAGCTTGGCCGGGTGAATGGTTTCAATGACCGCATGGCTGTCGTATTCATTCAGGCCTGGCCAGAGGAGATGGGCCCCCACGCTTTTCACTGCGTGTAATGCGCTGCCCCCCGAGGGGGCCGCTGCGCCTGCGGTCTGGCAAAGCCAATCCCGCGGCCCCTGCTGGGGTGAAGAGCCCCCACGTTCGCTCACTGAATTCCGTTCGGCTCCGTCTGGTACTGCAAACTCCACGCCCATGCCCTGGCAGATGCCGGCAAGGGTCTGGATCTGGCGATTCAGGGTGCCGGTCAGTGCGGCGTCAAACGTCACGCCCCGCTGGTGGAAGTATTCCCCCAGGCGCACGCTTTGCTGGTGCCCCATCGCACTGAGCACATCGTAGTCGTCGGCGCCAAACGAGGCCTGGCCATGGCGCACAAGGTAAAGGGTTCCCATGGCAGGAATTTAGGCCAGACGGGCGCCGGAGCGTGTCCCAAGGGCGACGAGCGAGGCGGCAACTGACGGCGCTTTGGCCCGGGGGTGATACCAGGGGTGACAGGGTCCCGCCGGCGGGTCCTTGCGGATGGCGCTAGCGGCTCCCGAGCACGCTGGCCAGCGTGGCGCTGTCCACATTGCCGCCGCACAGGGTGGTGCCGACCACCTGTCCTTTGAGCTGGCCGCGCTCCTGCATGGCGGCGGCAAAGCTGGCCGCGCCGGCCCCCTCGGCGACGTTGTGCGTGTCCGCATACAGATCGCGCATGGCCTGCGCGACCTCGTCATCGGTGACCTGCACCACGTGGTCGATGTGCGGCGCCATGAGTTCAAGCGCTTCCGGGTCCGCGATACGGCAGGCCATGCCGTCGGCCAGCCGAGTTGTCACCGGCGCCTCCACCACGCGGCCTGCCGCCAGGGAATCGGCGTAGGTGGTGGCATGCGCGCTCACCACGCCGACGATGCGCAGCCGGCGCCCGAGCGCCAGCTTGGCGGCAATGGCCGAGCAGGCCCCGGAGCCCTGGCCAATCGGCACGTACACCACATCCAGCTGCGGCACGGCCCGCATGAACTCCCACCAGCTGGTAGCCACGCCGCACAGCAGGTCAGCGTGAAAGCTCGGCACCCTGTGGGCGCCGCGTTCGGCGGCCAGCCGGATGGCGAACTCGCGGCTCTCCTGGAAGTCCTGGCCCTGCTCGATCAGCGTCACGCCCAGTGAACGCATGGCTGCATTCTTTTCGAGCGAATTGCCGTGGGGAACAACGATGGTGCAGGCCACGCCATGGGCGCGGGCGGCCCAGCCTATGCTCTGGCCGTGGTTGCCCCGTGTGGCGCTGATGATCTCACGAGGGAGCATGCCGCTTTTTTTCAGCGCGTCAAAGTAGGTCAGCCCGCCGCGAAGCTTGAAGGCGCCGACGGGCGTGTGGTTCTCGTGCTTGATCCAGCAGCCGGTGCCCAGCCGCTCGCTGGACAGGCCCCAGCGGTATTGCGGCGTGGCCTGGAACTGCCGGTAGACCACGCCGGCCGCCTCTTCGATGGCGCGCAGCGAAGGAAGGTCATCGGCCCGCGGGGTGGCTGCGGGCGCGTCGTGCAGCGCGGTGCTCATGTCTTAAGCTCCGCACTACGCGCTGCGGTGCCATTCGCCTTGGGAGCGGCCCGGCGGCTCATGCCGCGGCCCGCTTCTCGGACAACAGGCGTAGCGCCAGCAAGCCCAGCACGCTACCCATCACATAACGCTGCACGCGCATCCAGCGGCGGTTGCGATTCAGGAAGCCGGCCATCCCGGCCGCGAAGCAGATGAGCACCGTGTTGACGCCGGTGCTGATGCCGATTTGCACGGCGCCCAGGCTCAGGCTTTGCAGCAGCAGTTCGCCGCGTTCCGGATGCAGGAACTGCGGGAAGAAAGACAAGTAAAACATGGCCACCTTCGGGTTGAGCAGATTGGTCATGAAGCCCATGAGGAACAGCGTGCGCGGCGGGTCATGCGGCAGTTCACGCGTTTCGAAAGGCATCGCGGCGCCGGGCCGCCCCAAGCCGCGAACGGCCCCCTCGGGGGGCAGCGCCGCGGCCTTGGCCGCAAGCGTGGGGGCGAATACAACCAATCCACCCGGCTTGACAGCCTGCCAGGCCAGCCACAGCAAATACATCGCGCCGGCCAGCTTGATGGTGTCGAAGGCCAGCGGAACGGCCAGCAACAGGGCCGTCAGACCGAATGAGGCGGCCAGCAGGTGAACCACAAAGCCCAGCACGACGCCGCCCAGCGAAATGAGCCCGGCACTGCGGCCCTGACACAGGGTGCGCGAAATGCAATAAATCATGTTCGGCCCGGGCGTGAGCACCAGCACGAGCGCAGCAAGTGCAAACCAGGCGAGTTCCTGAACAGTCAACATGGTGTTCCTTTTTCTCTTTCTCTTTACTCTTGCTACGCTTTAAATACCCCTGGACTCCAGCGTGACGACACCCCGCGGCGTTTGCAGCGTGGCGATGAGATTGGGGGAGCCCTGCACGATCTCCACACCGGTGAGTCCGATGGCCTGGTAGCCTGCGCGCAGCGCGTCGGGCCGCGGGTGGCTGGCCTGCAGCGACTGCAGCGTGACGCCCGAGGCGGCCATGTGATGCGTCGGGTGGACCGCGCCCCACTGGATCAGCGTCGGCAGCGCGCCATAGAACAGCCGCTGGCCGTCTTGGCGCACGGTGATTCTCCAGTCCAGCAAGCCCTGCGGGGTCATGCGCGAGGCTTGCAGCACCTCCCCCCGGTCCAGGCCCAGGCGGGCCAGCGCCCGCACGCCGGCCTGTGCCTGCGTCGTGCTCGCGACAAAGTGCGCCAGTTGCGGCCCGTGCTTGGCCAGCTGCAACTGCAGCTCCCGGTCATCCAGGTCAAACCAGCGCTTGGCTCCGGACGTGCGGGCACAGGGGGCGCCTGCGTGGATGGCTATGATTTCGAGGTAGGTCTGCGGATAAGCCGGCGAGGCCAGGTTGAAGAGACGGTTGTGCGTTCCCATCAGCGCATGCTCGCCGCCCGGCCCGGGCGAGATGCCCAACAAGGCTTCGCACCATTGCACGCCTTCGGCCAGGCTGGCCGCCATCACCACTAGGTGGTCGACCTGCGACACCAGGGGCTGGGGGGCATGGGCCGCGGTTTTCATGGTCTTTTCCTGGTCTACAGCATGACCTGGCCGGTGATGCAGGTCACCGATTCACCGCCGACCCACACCTGCCCTGAGGCATCGCGCTCGATATGAACCTGTCCCGCGCGGCCCAGGCACACCCCTTGCGCGGCCAGATAGCGCTCGGGCACATGACCTTCCGCGATCAGCCACTGCGCCAGGCCGGCATTGAGGCTGCCGGTCACCGGGTCTTCGTTGATGCCGATGGAGGCGACAAAGGCGCGCACTTCCAGGTGCGGCTCGGCGCTGGCCGTCATGGAGGCCATCGAACGCAGCGAAGGGCCGCCCCGAGCAAGTTCAGCCCCCTCGGGGGGCAGCGCAGCACACGCAGTGGCAAGCGTGGGGGCAACAAAAGCCTGCGCTTCGCGGTTGGCACGGGCGATCAGCGACGGCGTTTCCTCGGGTTGGTAGACGGCCGCCACGCCGACCTTGGCGTCCAGCTTTTCAAGCTCCAGATGGTTGGGCGTGAGCTGCAACACGGTTTCCGGGCTGTCCAGCAGCAGACCGAGCCAGACCGGCCCGTTGTCGAGCAGCTGCGCGGCAAGAATCTGCGGCGCTTTCACGCCGAGGGCGGCGGCGACCTGGGCCAGCAGCGCCGGGCTGGGCGCGGAGCGTTTGAGAGGGGGCGCCGCGAAGGCCAGGCGCGCGCCTTCGCGCCGGATTTTCACCAGGCCAATCTTGCATTCCTGCACGATGAAGTCCGGGTTGCGCGGCTGTCCGCCCGCCTGCAGCCAGCTGTGGCAGCTGCCCAGCGTGGGATGGCCGKCAAAGGGCAGCTCGCCGCCGGGCGTGAAGATGCGCACCCGGTAGTCGGCCGACGGGTTGGCTGGCGGTTGCACGAAGGTGGTCTCCGACAAGTTCGTCCAGCGGGCAAAGCGCTGCATCGCCTCGTCATCGAGGCCGCTTGCGTTGAGCACCACGGCCAGCGGGTTGCCGAAATAAGGCACCGCGGTGAACACATCGACTTGTTGAAAGGGTCTGGTTTTCATGGTGTGGGTCCGTTTGAAGGTGTCAGGACAGCGCCAGGTCCAGCACGCCCTTGCTGGCTTGCCGGGCGCGGATGCCCGCATACCAGCGCTCGAGGTTCGGCCGGCTCTGGCGCGGCTGCGGCAGCCCGAACCAGCGGTGCACTTCGCAGGCCAGGGGAATGTCGGCCATGGAAAAATGCTCGCCGGCCATGTAGGTGCGCTGTGCGAGGTGCCGGTCCAGCGTCGCCATCAGGGATTCGACCGCGGCGTTCGACTCGGCAATCACCGCCGCATTGCGCTGCTCCGCCGGCGTGCGTATCAGCTGCCAGAAGCCGGGGCGGCTGGCCGGGTTCAGCGTGGTTTGCTGCCAGTCCATCCAGCGCTCGGCGTCAAAACGCGCACGCAGGTCGGTGGGGTACATCTGGCCCGCCGAGTGTTTGGCGCACAGGTAACGCACAATCACATTGGACTCCCACAGCACGAAGTCGTCGTCCTCGATCACGGGCACCGTGGAGTTGGGATTCAGCCGCACATACTCGGGCGTCTTGACGATACCGAACAGGCCGCCGGCATCGGTGCGCTGAAAGTTCAGCCCGAGCTCTTGCGCGGTCCAGATCACTTTCTTGACATTGATGGAGCTGATGCGTCCCCAGATATGCAGCATGCCGAATGTCTTTCCTGAAATATTGACGAATTTTGGACGGTTTAAAGGCTGGTTGCCAGTGCCTGATCCGTCGCGGCCTGCGAAGCCGCCAGCGCGGCAGGCGCCTGTAGCTCGCGAATCGCGGCGGCCAGCGCGGCGATGCCGATATTGATCTGCTCGACACTCGCGGTGACAAACGACAGGCGCAGGGTGCCCGCGTCCGCCCCATCGGCATAGAACGCGGCGCCGGGCACGAACGCCACCCCGCGTTCAACCGCATGGGGCAACAGGTCCACGGCATTCATGCCCCCGGGCAGGCGCGCCCACAGAAACATGCCGCCTGCCGGTGTGTTCCATGACACGCCTTCGGGCATTTCGCGCTGCATCGCGGCCAGCATGGCATCGCGCTGCGACTTGTAGAGCGCCCGTATGGTCGGCACGTGGCGGTCCAGAAATCCGCCCTTCATGACTTCAGCCACCATGCGCTGGTTAAAACCCGGGCTGTGCAGGTCGGCTGCCTGCTTGGCCTGCAGCAGCTTGGGGTAGAGCGCCTTGGGCGCCACCATGAAGCCCAGCCGCAGCCCCGGCGCCAGCACCTTGGAAAACGAACCGAGGTAGACACAGCCCTCGGGGTTGCGTGCCGTCAGCGGCAGCGGCGGCGGGTTGTCAAACCAAAGATCGCCATAAGGGTTGTCTTCCACGATGGGCAGACCCAGGCGCGCGGCTTCAGCGCTCAGCGCTGCGCGGCGTTCTTCGGTCATGGTGCGGCCTGTCGGGTTCTGGAAATTGGGCAACACATAAAAGAACCGCGCGCCGGCGGCCTTGTTCGCCGCCGGGCCGCCCCAAGGCGAACCCGCCCCCTCGGGGGGCAGCGCAGCACACGAAGTGGCAAGCGTGGGGGCTGCCTTACTTGCCAGATCGGCAAGGTCCACGCCTTCGCCGTCACTGGCCACGCTGACGATGTCGGGTTCCATGGGCGTGAAGGCCTGCAGCGCGCCCAGGTAGGTGGGCGTTTCCACCAGCACGCGGCTGCCGGCATCGATCAGGATTTTGGCGATCAAGTCCAGGCCCTGCTGCGAACCGGTGGTGATCAGCACTTGCGCCGGATCGACCTTCCACGGCAGCATGGCCGCCACCATCTCGCGCAGCGGCGCGTAGCCTTCGCTGGCCGCGTACTGCAGCGCAGCGTGGCCGTCTTCGCGCAGCACCTTTTCGCAGGCCGCACTGAAGGCGCTGACCGGAAATGTCTTGGGCGAGGGCAGTCCGCCGGCAAAGCTGATGATGCCGGGCTTTTCGGTGACCTTCAGGATCTCGCGGATCACGGAGGGGTTCATTTTTTCGGCACGTGCGGCCATTTCCCATTTCATGTGTTTTCCTTTTCTCTTTTCTGCATTCAGTCCACGATAAATAGTTTGGCGCCGTTCGGCGCCCTTGAGCGATGCGCCTCGGCCCCGTCGGCCACCTGGTAGCTCATACCCGGCAGCAGCACATGCTGCCTGCCGTCTTCCAGCTCGGTGTGCAACTCGCCCTCCAGGCACAACAGGATATGCCCTTTGCTGCACCAGTGGTCGGAAACATAGCCGGCGGTGTACTCGACCATGCGCACGCGTACGTCGCCAAACTGCTGTGTGCGCCAGAAGGCCCTGCCGGTGATGCCGGGGTGCTCGGTGCGGGCCAGCGTGGACCAGTCGGTCGTGCCAAAGGGAATGTTGCTGATGTTCATGCTATCGGTTCTTCCTGCCGCGTTCGCTGGTTGGGTGTGATGTGCGCAATCGCGCCGTCGCCGTAGGATCGCAGCACCTGCGAGATGACAATGTGAAAGCCCTTGTACCACTGGGTGTACTGGCGTTTGGCTTCCAGGTGCTGGGGGTGCAAGGAGAAAGCGCGCAGCGACTCCTCGGTCTCCCAGAAGTAGGTGGCGTTGCTCTTCGTGCCGTCCGGCGACTTCCACAATTCCACGCCCAGATAACCCGGGGTGGCGTGGGCGGCCTGCTCGATCAGCGCGTCCAGGGCGTGGAATCGCTCGTCGTAGACACCGGCCTCGAAAATAAAGGCGGCTGAGTACATCATTGTTCCTTCGGCTTCAAAAGGGTGCTGGTGCTGGCCGCTGGCCCGCGTGAGGCTTGATGCACCGGCATCTTCTTGCCGACAAACACCGTGGCGATCACGGCCACGCCAAAGCCCACCGTTACCGCGTCCAGGCTTTCGCCCAGTAGCGGCACCGCAAACAGCATGGACAAAAACGGCTGCACCAGCTGCACCTGGCTGACGCGCACCGTGCCGCCCAGCGCCAGGCCGCGGTACCAGGCAAAAAAGCCCAGCCACATCGAGAACACCGCCACATAGGCAAAGCCCCACCAGGCGCTGGCCTTGAGCGGCGCTGCCGGCCAGCTGATGAGGGACAGCGGCAGGGTCAGCGGCAGCGCCATCACCAGTGCCCAGCAAATCACATGCTCGGCCTGCATGTGCTGCGACAGCCGCGCACCGTAGCCGTAACCTATGGCCGCGCACAGGCAGGCGGCCAGCAGCAACAGGTCCGCAAAATTGATCGACAGGCCACCCACAGCGCCGCCCGAGCGCAGCATGGCAAACGCCACCACCAGCGCGCTGCCGAGCGCGGCGCACAGCCAGAAGCCCGCAGAGGGGCGCTGGCGGTGCAGCAGTGCGCCTACGGCAGCGGTGGCCAGCGGCAGCACGCCCACTATCACGCTCGCGTGCACCGCTTCCACATGGCGCATGGCGACCGAGGTGAACAGCGGAAAGCCAAACACCACACCGCCCGCCGTGACGGCCAGCGGCCACCAGTCCTGGCGCCGGGGAAAAGGCGCACGTGTGGCAAGCAGGAACACGGCTGACAGGCCAGCCGCCACCACGGCCCGGCCCAGTGCGATGAAGACGCCCGACATTTGCGGCGCGTCGGGCGTGCCCGTGGCCAGTCGCGTCATCGGCAGCGTGACGGAGAAAATCACGATACCCAGCAGGCCGAGCCAGAGCCCCTTGTTGAGTTGGGAGTCCCGGTTCATATATAGAGCATCCAGATGGCGGTGATCACGAGCACCAGCGCCATGCCGTGGTTAAACCGGAGCAGCCGGCGGGCCGTACCTTCAGGCCCGGACAGCCAGTCACGCAGCAGGGAACCCGCCAGCGCGTAGGCCAGGTTGCTGACAAAGGCAAAGGCCAGCATCACCGGCAGCACCACGGCCATGCGCAATGCGGGGTCGCTGCGCCCGGCGATCCAGCCGCTGACAATCGCCAGCGCCAGCATCCAGGCCTTGATGTTGACAAACTGCAGCGCCGCGCCCTGCCAGAAGGTGACATTCATGCGGGCCGCGTCGGCTTCGCTGAGCTGGCGAGAGCGGGCGATTTTTGAGGCTAGCCACAGCAAATAGGCCACGCCGACCACCTTGATGGCCCAGCCCAGCAGCGGCACCGCCAGCAGCAGTGCGCCCAGGCCCAGCGCACACAGGCTGAGCAGCGCGCTCCAGCCGACCGGCACGGCGCAGACAAAAGGCAGCGCGCGCTTCAGGCCGTGGTTGGCCGCCAGCGCCGTGGACAGCGTGGTGTTGGGCCCCGGCGTGAAGCTCATCGCCGTGGCCAGTACCAGTAAAGCCATAAATTCTTGCCAATTCATGACTCAGACTTTATAGTTGAAACCAACACACTACCAATACAGTTAAGGGTACAAATTTCAAAACTGTATTGATCACCGTGTCGGCACACTTACCCATCAAGGCCACGCCATGTTGATGAAAACCGCTTCGCAGTCCCTGACAGAACAGCTCAGCGCACGCTTTGCCGAGCGCATTCGCAGCCGCCTGCTGGCACCCGGCGCGCGCCTGCCATCGGTGCGGCTGTGTGCCGAACAGCAGGGCGTGAGCGCGTCCACGGTGGTGGCGGCCTATGACCAGCTGCTGGCACAGGGGCTGGTGGAGGCGCGCAAGAATCGCGGCTTTTTTGTCCGCGATGCATCGCTCAATGCGGCCTTGGCCCCTGTCAACAGAGCGTCATCAGCTGCAAAAAACATAGCGACCGCGCCGGGCGCCGCACCCGCATCTTCCCCCCCGGCCCCGCTGAACAGCTGGAGCACCGCCACCTGGATGGCCACGCGCCAGGCGCCGGTGGACGCCACCGCACTGATTCGCGGCATGTTCCACAACATCAGCAACAAGCCGCAGCCCGGCATGGGCGTGTTTCCGCCGGACTGGCTGGAGACCACTTTCATGCCGACGGCGGTGCGCAAGGTCACCAGCGTCAGTGCGCTGCGGGATTTTTCGCTGCAGTACGGCGAACCCATGGGTGACAGCGGCCTGCGCCGCGCACTTTCGCAAAAGTTGAGCGCACTCAATGTGCATGCCGTGCCCGAGCAGATCATCACCACCGTCGGTGCCACCCATGCGCTGGATATTGTGAGCCGCACCCTGCTGCGCGCCGGCGACTGCGTGATGGTGGAAGAACCCGGGTGGGCGGTCGAGTTTGCCCGGCTCGACGCGCTGGGCATGCGCATCCTGCCGGTGCCGCGCCGCGCCGACGGGCCTGACCTGGAGGTGATGGCGCAGTACTGCGAAATCCACCAGCCCAAACTGTTTGTCAGCGTCAGCGTGTTCCACAATCCCACCGGCTACTGCCTCACGCCCGGCAGCGCCCACCGCGTGCTGCAGCTGGCCAATCAGCACAACTTTCATATCGCCGAAGACGACACCTACAGCCACCTGGCGCCCGAGCATGCCACCCGGCTCTGCGCCTTGGACGGCCTGCAGCGCACGATTTACGTCAGCGGCTTTGCCAAAATCCTCGCGCCCGGCTGGCGCGTCGGCTTCATGGCCGCGCCGCCCGATCTGGTCGAGCGCCTGCTCGACACCAAGCTGCTGGCGACGCTGACCACCCCCGCCCTGCTCGAAAAAGCCTTGGCCTGGTGCATAGACCAGGGCCAGCTGCGCCGCCATGCCGAACGCATACGCACCCGGCTCGACCAGGCGCGCGCCCGCAGCGTCAAGCTGGCGCTGGCGCACGGCTGCACCTTTGCGGCCGAGCCGGCCGGCCTGTTTGGCTGGGTAGACACCGGGGTAGACACCGACGCGCTGGCGCAGCGCATGCTTGACGAGGGCTACCTGATTGCCCCCGGCGCGCTGTTCCATGCGGTGCGCAAGCCCAGTACCCTGATGCGCATCAACTTTGCGACCACGCAGGAGGCGGCATTCTGGAAGGTGTTTGCGCGCTTGCGCGATGGGGTGCGGTGAGATCAGGGTTCGTTCAGCAATAAGTTGTGCATTTGCCCGTCGGATTCGGGATGCAATGCCAGGCGTGGAGCGCGCCGCGTGGCTCTGCCACACAAGCGATTCACAACAACGCAGTGCGCCCGAAGCTGGCGAGAAAAATGTGCAAGTTATTGCTGAATGAGCCCTTAGTCTCGAGTTTATAAGCGGTTTTGGCTTCCAGCCCAGTGACTGCCGGTGCAGGTAGCTATCTAATTAGTAGCAATCAATCGCCGGCACCCGTCACCCTTCATTCGCTGACTTTGCCTGGCAAGGTTACGCAAAACATCCCTCCCCACGAAAAAAAGCCGAGGCCAAGGTTGGGTGCCATCGTCTGCTTGCCCGCATCAGATACAGGGCGAAAACCTGGCTTGCCTTTTTCACAAGCAACCCGGACTCGGGTGCCTGTCATGGTTACGTAAACTTACACAATCACCCCGAAAAAAGTAAATCTAAATACTTAAATTTGCCGTGATGACGATTGAGGGGGCCGGCGTTTTTATTGGGAGAAGTTTCATGAAAAAGCACACCATACAAGAAATATTCAGGGAATATGTGCGGTTTTAGGCAATGAATCGACTTATTTGATTCATTCTCATCACGAAATTCGCCAGTTGTAATTGGCTTTTGTTACGATACAAAGGGTTACAGGTGCCGACCAATTGGTGAGAATTATTTACACGTTCTTGGGGGTAGAGGCAAAGGTGCTCTGTCTTGGCCCGAGGTTGGCAACTGGAATCGACTGATGAAACCGTTTTGAGTTTTTATGTTTTTGCCGCCAGCCTGGTCTTGGGGCGGGCCGCACTGGCCCAGAGCCCCACGGTGACATCCCGGCATGTATTTGAGTAGTTGCATTTTGAGTAATGGATGAGATTGCGTCGAGGATTCGGTCATTGGAGAAAAAGCCTGGCGGGCCTGATGGTTGCCATGGCTGGCTTCGCCGCGCCTGCTGCCTTCGCCGCAGGCGCCCCTGCGGGCACGCCGATCCCGAACGCGGCCACGCTCACCTACTCCATCGCCGGTCGGCCGGCGACACCCGTCACGGCGGTCGCGCCAGTCGTGGTTGTGGCCGAGGTGATCAACGTGGTACTGACCTGGCAGGACGGCACTCCGGTGGCCGTGAACTCCCCGGACGCGGGCAAGGCACTGACTTTTGTGCTGACCAATACGGGCAACGGAGCCGAGACGTTTGGGCTGGCGCGTAACAACGCGATCGCGGGCGACCAGTTCGACCCGACAAACGCGGCTGCCGGCGCGATCTACCTCGAAAGCGGCGTGCAGCCCGGCTTCCAGCCGAGCGGCCCCAATGCCGACATCTTGTACCTGCCCGGCATCAACGACCCGGTGCTGGCAGCCGATGCCAGCCGAGCCGTCTACGTTTTCAGCAGCATCCCCGCAGCGCTTGCCACTGGCGCAACCGGCAACGTCAGCCTGAGTGCCAGCTCGACGACGCCTGGCGCGGCCGGTGCCCGGCCCGGAGCTACGCTGGCCGGACTCGGCCAGGGCGGGGTGGACGCGGTCGTCGGCGGCAGCCGCGGGCAGTCAACCGTCACCGGCGGCTACATCGTCTCGGGCATATCGCTGACGGTGGCCAAGACCGTCGCTGCCGTGCGCGACCCGCAGGGCGGCAGCCTGGTCATGCCGGGCGCAGTGCTGACCTACCGGGTGGTGCTGACCCTGACGGGTACGGGCATTGCCGAAAACTTTTCCTTTGCCGACCCGCTGCCTGCCAGCACCACCTATGTGCCCGCCAGCATCACCGTCGATGGTGCCGCGCGCAGCGATGGCGCCGACTCCGACAACGCCAGCTTTGCCGGCGGTGCGGTCGGCGTCTTGTTCGGCAACACCCCCGTGCCAGCCGCCCGCGTCATCGAATTCAAAGTCACCGTCAATTAACCCTGAAATCCTGCATCCCTGAAACCCTGAATCCTGGAAAACCACCATGCGCAAAACTTTAACCAGCATCCTCTTGTTCGGCCTGGCCGCTGCCGCCGGGCCATTGGCCTACGCGCAAGCCCGCCCGGCTACCGGCAATATCGAGTTCAAAAACATCGCCGAGGTCGAAGTCGAGGTCAAGGCCGCAGACGGCAAGATCGAGAAAAAACGCGGCCCGGTGCAAAAGGCGATTCCCGGCACGGTGGTGATCTACACCTCCACCTTCAAAAACATCAGCGCCAAGCCGGCCGGCAACATCAACATCAACAATCCCGTCCCCGTCAACACCACATTGGTGGCCGCCAGCGCCTATGGCGAGGGCATGGACATCACTTACTCGGCCGACGGCGGCAAAACCTGGGCTGCAGCCGACAAGGTCAAGGTCAAGGGCGCCGACGGCAAAGAGCGCCCGGCCGGTATTTCCGAGTTCACCCACATCCGGTGGAGCCTGCGTGGCGAACTTGCGCCGGGCAAGCAGGGCGAGACAGGCTTTCGCGTCGTCGTCAACTAAGAACCTATCCGTAAATTATGTTTACCTTGAGCGTCACTTTGCGGAACGCGATGATGGCAGCGGCTATGTGGTTCAGCGCGACGAAGCTGCGTTCGAGCTTCTCGTATCGCACGAGCAGCTTGCGAAAGCGGTTGAACCAGCTGTGGCAGACCTCGACCACCCAGCGCCGCGCCTTCCTGGTCGGGTCGCGCCGCTTGGCATCAGCCTCCTTGGCGCGATCAACGACATGAGCAATGTAGCCGTGCCCCTTTTTTTCCCCCGATCGGTCGGATTGCGTCCGACCGCCTCTTGCGCCAAGGGCGCCTTGAACATGGCCCCGTCAATGCTTTGCCAGCGCCAGGCAATGCCTTCGAGCTGGTCGTACTCGGCAAGTCCGGCTTTCCAGATGGCCTCGAACACCCCCGCGGCCTCCCACTCCAGGAAGCGCTGATGGACCGCGCTGGCACTGCCAAAGCGCTCCTTGGGCAGCGCCTTCCATTGGCAGCCCGTGCGCAAAACGTAGACGACCGCCTCGAACACTTGTCGTGCCGGCTTGGGCGGCCGCCCCGCCCCCGCCTTGCGCACGTACGCCTTGTCCGCGCTGCGCTCGCGCACCGGAATCAACGGCTCGACGCGCCGCCAAAATTCATCGGTCACCACCCACGATTCGACTCGCTTGCGTGTCGCCATTCCTTCGCCCTGGCGCCGTGTTAGCTACGGCTCGGAGCAGCAGTATACTATTTACGGATAACTTCTACCGCGCTGGCCAGCGTGGTGGTGGTCGCCGGCCTGGGCTGGGCCGCCTACGAGTACCTCGTGGCCAGCCATTACGAGTCGACCGACAACGCCTACGTGCAAGGCAACGTGATCCAGATCACGCCGCAGATCGGCGGCACCGTCATGGCCATCATGGCCGACGACACCGACTTCGTGAAGGCCGGTCAGACACTGGTGCAGCTCGATCCGGCCGACGCCAAAGTGTCACTCGACCAGGCCGAAGCCGCGCTGGCCCAGGCGGTGCGCCAGGTGCGCACGCTCTACGCCAACAACGGCACGCTCGCCGCCCAGATCGCGCTGCGTGACGCCGACGTGGCCCGGGCCCGCAGCGATATTGCCCGCGCCACCGACGACCTCAACCGCCGCCAGTCGCTCACCGGCAACGGCGCCGTGTCGAAAGAAGAACTCAACCATGCGCAGACGCAGCTGGCCAACGCCAAAAGCGCGCTGGCCGCAGCGCAGGCCGGCGTGGTGGCCGCGCGCGAGCAGCTCACCAGCAACCAGGCCTTGACTGAAGGCACCAGCATCGAGCAGCACCCCAGCGTACAGGTGGCCGCCGCCAAAGTGCGCGAGGCCTACCTCGCCACACAGCGCGCCGGCCTGCTCGCCCCGGTGGACGGCTATGTGGCCAAGCGCACGGTGCAGCTGGGCCAGCGCGTGGCGGCCGGCACGCCCATGATGTCCATCATTCCGCTCAACCAGGTCTGGGTTGATGCCAACTTCAAGGAAGTGCAACTGCGCAACATCCGCATCGGCCAGCCGGTGACGCTGGTAGCTGACCTGTATGGCAAAAAAATTCAATACAAGGGCACGGTAGCGGGGCTGGGTGTCGGCACGGGCGCGGCCTTTTCGCTGCTGCCGGCGCAAAACGCCACCGGCAACTGGATCAAGGTGGTGCAGCGCGTGCCGGTGCGCATTGCGCTCGACGCCAGGCAACTGGCCGACAACCCGCTGCGGGTGGGCTTGTCCATGGACGCGGAAGTCGACGTCAGCCACAAGGACGGCAAAACGCTGGCCGACGCGCCGCGCGATGCGGCCCAGGCGCACACGCAGACATATGGCCGGCAGGACGATGCCGCCAATGCGGATGTGCGGCGCGTGATTGCGGCCAACAGCGGCATGGCGCTCAAACCGGCCAAGGCCGCCGCTGTCGGCACGCCGGCCCAACCGCCGGGCGATGCCCCCATGGCTGATCAGATCGGCAGCGAAGCGCAGGGCCTGCCGTTCACGCAGGCGCTGTCGGTTGCCAGCAGCCGCGCGGCGCAGCGGCAGGCGCACTAAGCCCCGTTCCCCTGTCCGTTCGCCTGTCATTTCCCGCAGCTCCGCACGGCGCGCAACCTCCACGGCCTGCCTGCTCCCGCTGCTTACTCATTGGGTTTTCATGACTTCAGCACCTGCCCCTGCCTACATCCAGCCGCCGCCGCTGACGGGCTCTGCCCGCCTGTGGGGCACACTGGCGCTGTCGGCCGCCACCTTCATGAACGTGCTCGACACGTCGATTGCCAACGTCTCCCTGCCGGCCATTGCCGGCGACCTGGGCGTGAGCCCCAACCAGGGCACCTGGGTCATCACCAGCTTTGGCGTGGCCAACGCGATCGCCGTGCCGCTGACCGGCTGGCTGTCGCAGCGTTTCGGCCAGGTGCGCCTGTTCACGGCCAGCGTCATGCTGTTTGTGCTCACGTCATGGCTGTGCGGTCTGGCCCCCAACATGACCACGCTGATCTTCTTTCGTGTCCTGCAGGGGCTGGTGGCGGGCCCGATGATTCCGTTGTCGCAGTCACTGCTGCTGTCGAGCTACCCCAAGGCGCTGGCGGGGCTGGCCATGGCGCTCTGGTCCATGACCACGCTGGTCGCGCCTGTGATGGGGCCGCTGCTGGGCGGCTGGATCACCGACAATATTTCCTGGCCCTGGATTTTTTACATCAACATTCCCGTGGGCTTTGGCGCGGCCTTCATCACCTGGAGCATCTTCAGGAAGCGCGAAAGCGTGACGCGCAAGCTGCCGATCGACTCGGTCGGCCTGGCGCTGCTGGTGATCTGGGTGGGTGCGCTGCAGATCATGCTCGACAAGGGCAAGGAGCTCGACTGGTTTCACTCCGGTGAAGTGGTGGCCCTGGGCATTGTTTCGCTGGTGGGCCTGATTGCCTTCGTCATCTGGGAGCTCACCGAAGAGCATCCGGTGGTTGACCTGACGCTGTTCAAGCGACGCAACTTCTGGGCAGGTGCGGTGGCGCTGTCGGTGGGGTACGGCCTCTTTTTTGGCAACGTGGTGCTGTTGCCGCTGTGGCTGCAGCAGTACATGGGCTACACCGCCACACAGGCTGGCATGGTGATGGCGCCGGTGGGGGCCATGGCTCTGCTGCTGTCACCGCTGGTCGGCAAAAACATCGCCAAGGTGGACCCGCGCCGCTTCGCGGCTTTTGCCTTCGTGGTCTTCGCGCTGGTGCTGTGGATGCGTTCCAACTTCAACACCCAGGCTGATTTCAACACCATCCTGATACCCACCATCATCCAGGGTGTGGCCATGGCTTTCTTCTTCATCCCGCTGGTCACCATCACGCTGTCGGGCATCTCGCCCGAGAAGATTCCGGCGGCTTCGGGCCTGTCGAACTTCGTGCGCATCACGGCGGGCTCCTTCGGCACGTCAATTGCCACCACCATCTGGCAAGACCGCGCCGCCATGCACCATGCCCAGATCAGCGAATACGTCAACCAGGGCAGCACCGCTACCAACAGTGCACTGACGGGCCTGGCCGGGGCCGGGCTGACGCCCGACCAGGCGCTGGGCACCATCAATCGCCTGGTGGACCAGCAGGCCTACATGCTGGCGGCGAATGATGTGTTCTATGTGTCCGCGCTGATTTTCCTGTTGCTGATTCCGCTGGTGTATTTGACGCGGCACGCCAAGGCCGGGGCAGGGAGTTCGGATGCGGCGGCGGGGGCGCATTGAGGAGTGACATGGGCCAGCGGTCACTTTTTTCAGGCTTCCCCGACCTTCCCGACATTTCCCGTTTTTGAAGGCCGGGCCGCCTGCTGGTTGCCCACGGCGCCTTTGGCGGCCTGCCGCAGGCCGGCCAGGGCGGGTTCCAGCACCGCCATGTCCGCGTCTGCCGCATAAACGGCGTAAGCCGGGTACAGGAATTCGGGGGCCCCGGTCACCCGGTGCAGTCGTCCTTCCTTCAGGTGGCTACGCACGACGTTTTGCCGGAAATAGCCCGCCCCGCCGACGGTAAGCAGGTAGCCCAGTCCCAGCGGCCCCAGGCTGGACGACACGCCGACGCTCGAAAGCCCGGGAAAGGCCAGGCTGTGCTGCGCGGCAAACTCGCTGCCCCAGTCCACGTACACATAGTCGGCCGCCTGCGGCGCCTGGGCGCCGGGGGTCGTCGTGACCAGCACCAGCTTTTCCTCGATCAGCAGTTCGATCCGCAGCCCCGGCCGCTGCCGCGGCGCATAGGCAATGACGATGTCCAGCGTACCGTTGGCCACCCGCTCCAGCAAATCCTCCGCGACGCCGACCTCTGCGCGCAGCGCGAGATCCGGCGCGGTGTCGCGCATCCCGAGCAGCCAGTCGAGCATCAGCGGATCCCACAGGCTGATTTCACAGCCCACCGTGACCAGCGCGCGGCGCCCCGGCGGCACCGCCATCTGCTGGCGGGCCCGCTCCCAGACCTGCACCATCGTCATGGCATGGCGAACGAACTGCTCACCGGCCGATGTCAGCGATGCCCCGGCCCGGTTCCTCACGAAGAGCGTGCGCCCCAGCAGCTCCTCCAGCGTTTTCACCCGCGCGCTGATTGCGGTCTGGGTGACATGCAGGCGTTCGGCGGCTTGGGCAAAGCTGTGGCAGGAGACGATCTCGAGGAAAGTGCGGGCGAGGTTGATATCCACAGAGGGGCTCCAGCGCCGGGAAATGGCTATATAAAGCAAATTTTATGCATTGAAAAGCAATATAAGTCATCTTATTTTTTAATGGTAAACCCTATAATTGCGATGTGGCCCCTGTCCGGCAACGCCCCGTTGCCCTCATGCCCACCAGAAAGGAACTTCCATGACCCGTACCGTACTTTTCGCCAGCAATGCCTCGGTCGACCATGCGCCTCTGGGCCAGCCGTCGGCTTCCTTGCTCGTCCACAAGGTCGTGCAACTGATCAATAAGGGCCTGCTTGTTGCGTTGGCGCCACGCCAGCGCGATGCCAGCCAGGCCCATCCCTGGCTGTCTGACCGTATCCACCGCAACATGAGTACCCGCGCCCGCCGCCTGATGCGCGCAGATTACTGAACGTTTTCCGCCGTTTCTGACCGCGCATGGTGCCGCTGGCCGGCCTTTGCGCACCTTCCTGCCTTCCTTCCCGTTGTAGCTCAAGTGCCGGTGACGGTGTTTGGGCCGGGCTCGGGCAGCCTGCGAAAGCATCTTGGCGATGCGCGCCGGAATGGGAATAATGTTCGTGATGACCCTTCCCGAGGCGTCATGAATGCGGCTCTTTGAGCCGTTTGTCTTCCCCGGACCAGTTTGTGCGGAGGTAGCCATGAGCAAGACAATTGTGCGGACCGACGAGGCGCCAGCCCCTGTAGGCCCTTATTCGCAGGGGGTCGTTCTTGATGGCTGGATCTGGACATCCGGCCAGGTCGCACTGGATCCTTCAACCGGGAAAATCGTTGGGCGGGATGCGGCAACGCAGGCAGACCGCGCTTTAAGCAACATCGAGGCCATTCTGAAGGCCGGCGGGTCCAGTCTCGGGCAAGTTGTCCGTGCCACAGTGTATTTGACGAACATGGATGACTTTGCCGCAGTGAACGCGGTCTATGCCCGGTACTTTCCGAGCGCATTTCCTGCCCGGTCATGCGTTGAAGTGTCCCGTTTGCCGCTGGGCGCGCTGGTCGAGATCGACGTCATAGCCAGAGTCGCCGCCTGACCCGTTTTCTGTTTTCTGGCATGCTCCACGCAGTCGGGCGTGGCATTCGATTCTTTTTTCCTGGCGACGGTGCTTCCTGCGCTGGTGCAACATGAAGCTGCTGCGACATGAAGTAAGCGCAAAACGTGGCACAGGTGTGGCGCAGGTTTCACCTTACGGTCAAATTCCGCAGGTTTTGCGGCAGGCATTGCGGCAGGGCGCAGAAAATCACTCCGTGTTGAAGTATCGAATCCTGCAACTACTCACTCTCACCCTTGGCCTGGGCCTCGCTGCTGTCCTGCAAGGCTGCGTGTATGTACCTCGAACGACGCAGGTCTTCGACCCGGAGTGCCAGAGGGTGTCCAACCACATGGTCCTGCAGGAAGTCCAGGTGGCGGCCATCCATAACTGCGCCAACGAAGCTTGCATCGCTCTCATTGTTGGCGCCGGCATCGTCACCGCGGCCTCGGTGGTGATTTCCGGGCCCATCGTTGTCGCGGGCAATGTTGCCTACTGGTTCGAAAAAAAGGCCCAATGCCAACGGGTTCAACCCTGACCGACGCAACAACTCGAATCGTTCCCGGCTGAGCGGGCCTGTCTGGCCATGACCGGTTGCGGCGCCGAAATGATCCATCAAGCCACGGCGCCGCGCGCGCAGGGCATGCCGCAAGAAAGACGTACCGCTTGTCGATAAGCACGGAGCCAGTGTCGGGTACAGCATTCAACGCAATAGTGCATCAACCCGTGGGCAGCCACGCTGGACAGGCAATCCGGTTTGCCGCACGATGTATGGCCTTCTTTCAGGAGAAAACTCATGCCTGCCTACCTCATTGCCGACACCCACATCACCAACCCTCAGATCTACGACGAATACAAGCGACAAGTGGCGCCTTTGGTTGCAAAGTTTGGCGGGAGGTTTCTGGTGCGCGGCGGTCACCACGAACTTCTCGAGGGGAATCTTCCGGTGCAGCGCCTCGTGGTGATCGAGTTCCCGAGCATGCAGGTACTGAAGAATTGGTATCACTCGCCGGAGTACGCGCCCTTGCTCGCCATGCGTCAACCGGCAGCAACCGATCATCTCATTGCCGTTGAAGGCTGTTAGCCCGAACACTACTCCGTACCGGCCTTGAACGACGTTTACCTGTTTAGCGACGTTCAACGAAGCGCGCACGCTGTGGCCCAGGTGAGCTTCCCAATACCAACGACCAACGCAAGGTGGAAGTGTCCTATGACGGCGTACCGCCTCGATGCGTGTTTTTCCCGCTGCAGTGAAAGGAGCCCGGAATGCGTGACATCAACGACTTTGACATTCTGATACTGCCTGGCGGGCACAACTCGGGGCCCGATCACTGGCAGACGCACTGGGAAGCGGCGTTCCCCAACATGCACTGCGTCGAGCAGGACGACTGGGAGGCGCCCGTCTACGCGGATTGGTCCCGCCGGCTCACCGAGGCCGTCAACCGATGCGAGCGGCCCGTTCTGCTGGTTGCCCACAGTCTTGGGACGGCGCTGGCCACGCGCTGGTCGCAGGAGGCGGACACCGGGCCGGTGGCCGGGGCCTTTCTGGTCGCGACGTCAGACATCGACCGACTCGCCGGAACGCCCGGGCAGTTCATGCGCGGCTTTGACCCCATCATCATGAATCGGCTTCCGTTTCCATCTGTCGTTCTCGCCAGCCGCAACGATGACCGCGTCACTTTCGAGCGGGCCCAGGCCTTCGCGACCGCCTGGGGTTCGCGCCTCATCGACGTCGGAGCCTTGGGCCATATCGGATCGGCGGCAAAACTCGGTCTCTGGCCGCAGGGGCTGGTTTGGTTCGGCCAGTTCGTGGCCTCCGTCGGATGACCTCATGCCGCCCCGCTACAGCCGAAGCCGCTGCGCGTAACCCGTCATCTCCAGGTAGCCGCGGCCCACACGTTTGCCGTTGCTGTCGATCAGCTCGCTCAGGCCTTCCCAATACACCGCGCCGGTTGACAGCCGGCTGTCGAGTTCCTGGTTGTCTATCACGGCCCTGACGGTGTAGAAGTCGGCGGGTGTGCGGACTATCCATTCGACCGGGTAGGTCGTCTGCGTGAGCGGGCTCTTCCAGCTGCGCACCGGTTTGAAAATCACTTCACCCCGGCTGAAGGTGTGCAGCCCGACTTTCGGCGACCTGAAAGAGCCGCCGTCCCATAGCGCACTGCCGTCCTTGTGCCGCAGCTGGAAGGCGGTGAGGGCGCTGCCATCGTCCAGGTTCATGCCTATCCAGTCCCAGCCGATAGCGCTGGGATGCAGCAATTCCTCGCTCCACTCATGGTCCAGCCAGGCCTTGCCCGTGACGTCAAACACCTGGCCCTTGAGCTGCAGGGTTCCGCGGGTGGCCAGCTGCGGCTGGCTGTAGTAGTAACTCGCCTGCTGTTCCTGCGGCCCCTTGCGTGACAGGCCCTGCCTGCCTTGCAGCAGGACGGCCTGGGTTTCTTCAAATTGCAGCTTCAGGGCGAAGTCTGCAGCCGGCAACTCCGCGCTGTAGCGGCTGGCCTGGCCCTCTAGCGACCAGTCGCGCAGCTTGATGTGCATGTCCGCTTCGCTGGCATAAGCCACGCCAAAGCCGTCACGCGCAATGCGCTGGTCATGCCAGAGCTTTTTGCCCTGCACGTCGGTGATGGCCGCATGCGCGAAGAGCAGTTGCCTGGCCGCAAACCTTGACGCCATGCCCTGGGTGCCCTCAACCCGTGAGCGGAAAAATGTGAGCTGAAAACCGAACTCCCGCCCGCCGCCTGCGGTCGCGTGCCCGGTGATGTACCACCACTCGGTGCGAAAGTCCGGGTGCGAGCCGAAGTCGCGCGGAAACTGCATTGCTCTGAGCGGTAAGGCGCACGCCGGCCCGGTCCAGGCCAGGCCCGCCAGGCCGGTCGCCAGCAGGAAGCGGCGCCGCGGCAGGCCGTGCGTGATGCAGGCGGGCGTCGTGGGAGGGCTCATGTCTTGATTCTCGCAGCAGTGCGCCTGGCGTGGCAGCGGCCGGGCGGCGTAGTTGCATGGAGCCACTGGAAGGTCTATGCTTGAAACTGCACGAGTCACTCTAGTCAGGAGGTGCACCATGTACAAGCGGATTTTGCTGGCGTACGACGGCTCCAAGTCAGGGCAAAAGGCCTTGCTGGACTGTCGGGAAATTGCGCAGTGGAGCCATGCATCAGTGAACCTGATTGCCGTCACACCGCTCTACATGCAGGTGATGGGCGTGGAAGGCGGCATTTATGACAGCGGCCTTGCCGAGCAGGAGAAAGAAAAGTACCAGGCCATTCTGGACGAAGGCTTGAACCAGCTGGTCAGCGCCGGCTACCAGGCTCGTGGGGAAGTGCTACTCGGTGAAACCGTGGATGAAATCACCAAATATGCCAAAAAGATAGAGGCCGACCTGATCGTGGTGGGCCACAAGCATCTGGACGGGTGGGCTGCCCGCTGGTGGCGCGGCTCGGTTTCAAAATCGCTGATCGAGCACGCACCCTGCAGTGTGCTCGTGGTCATCATTCATTGAGCCGCTGGGTCTGCGGCTCCGCGCCGCCTTATCCCGTTTCCAAATCAAGCGTGAACGCGAAGGCTCGCCGCAGACAGTGCTATAGCACGGCAAGGCGGGCCGACAAAGTGCACGTTTGATTTGGAAATGGAATTAGCGGCCCCGCGCCTGGTGGGGCACCACAGTGTGGCGCTGGCCGGTTTGCGGCCTTGCCGGCTGGTCGTCATGGAGGTGTTTGCGCGATCGCGGTGGCGGCGCCGGCTGGATTCTGGCCACGGCGGCCCGGGTCTGGGGAGGGCCCGAAAAATAGGCATTCAGTTGCGCACTCAGCGCGTCCCAGTTCGGTACCAGCCAGATGACCAGCAGGCACATCAGGGCCAGAACAATTGCCGCAAACAGGATGTTCATTGCACACCTCCTAAAAGCCAACAGCTTGATCTGCATGCGCTAGCAGATCCCCGCATGCTACCCCTGTTGGCGGTGTTGTGCCCCCGAATTTTGCGGTCCGGCGCCTTTTGGGCTCTACGAGCTCTGACCCGGCGGCGCAGTCTGGAAAACAATTTCGCCGCTGGGCACATGGACGACCCGGACTTGCTGGCGCGTCGGATCGGCCACGCTTTTGACTGCCACGGCGACCGCCAGCGAGCAGTTCCCGTACAGCGGCTTGAACGAAGAGCACGGCAGCAGGCTGCCGCTGAGCGGGTCTCTGCTTTCAATGCGGAATTGGGCGGACGACATGACGAAGACCTCCTCAAAAAACCATCTCAAAACAGACAAGACTCAAAGGTATGAAAACTGCGCGTCACCGCCATTGTGAAACCATCCGGCGATGCCATGATGACAATTCAGCGTCAAAACTGTGACGGGCGTAAACAAAAGAAAAACGAGCATACGCCTGAAAAGGCGGATAGTCACCACCAGACGGCGAGGGCACGGGCGGCATGGCGGCCGCGCGGGCTGCCAGGGACGGACTACCGGCGGGCTACCAGTCTTCCTTGACGGCCAGCACGGCATCCTTGCCAGCCGCCGCCCGCCCCGCCAGCCAGGCGGTCAGCGTGCCCGCCACCACGACCRCCGCGCACAGGGCCAGCAGCCGCAGCCATGGCAGCATCAGGTCCATGGTCCAGTGAAAGCTTTGCGGATTGACCACGTGAACCAGTATGGTGGACACCGCCAGGCCCAGCGCCATGCCAGCCAGCGCGCCGATCGCCGTCCAGGCCGCTCCCTCGCCCGCCACCACCGTCAGGATTTGCCGCCGGGTCAAGCCCAGATGCGCCAGCAGGCCAAATTCCTTTCGGCGTGCCAGAACCTGTGCACTGAAGCTCGCGGCCACGCCAAAAAGCCCGATGGCAATCGCCACGGCCTGCAACCAGTAGGTCACTGCAAAACTGCGGTCAAAAATCCTGAGCGAGATGGCGCGAAGCTGGCTGACGGATGCCAGCTCCAGCAAGGCGCCCGCCCCCGGCTGCTGCTCGGCCAGCCGGCGTACTGCCTGCTGCACCTGGGCCTCGCCCACATCACCGTTCAGCCACAGCGCCACGTCGTTGACGCGCCGGTCGCCGGTCAGGCGCTCAAAGTCCTGCTGCGCCATCACGATCGTGCCAAACTGGCGCGCATAATCACGCCAGACGCCGGCCACAAAAAAAGGCGCAGTAAACGGCGCAGTAGACGCTGCGGCATCCGGAGCTGTTGGGCGGGTCGGGTTTGCAGGCAAATCGGGAGCTGGTGGTGCCCGGTTTTCATGGGTGTAAGCGCCAAAAGCCTGTGAAAGTGGAAGAAACACGCTGCCCGGCCGGGCGCCATACAGATCCACCATCGCTTCGCTGACATAGATGCCCGCATGCCCGGGTGGCACCGGCAGCGGGCTGCCCACCAGCGGCAGCGTGGTGGCCGCATCGCCGATAGAGCGCGCAATCAGGGTAACGGCTGGTTTTCCCGGGTCCAGCAGCAACTGCCTGGTGCGCAGGGCGCTCACGCGCGCCACGCCAGGCAGGCGGGCCAGCGCCTCGACAAAGCCGGGCGGGAAATAGGCGGTGTCGCTGGCCGGGCTGCCGAGACCCGTGCGCACATACAGGTCGGCGGGCAGCACCACGTCCAGCCAATGGGTGACCGAGTCGCGGAAACTTGCCACCATCACGGTCAGCGCCACGGCCAGGCTTAGCGACGCCACCACGCCGCTCACGGCCACTGCCGCGCTTTCGCGCACTCGACGCGCGCGCTCGACGGCCAGCAGCGGCAGCAGGCGGTGGGCCACCCAGGGGCTGAGCCTGCCGTACAGCAGCGCAATCAGCCAGGGCAGGGCGGTGATGCCGCCCACCAGCAACATGCCGACAGACAGATAAGCCGCCAGCGGAATGCCAAATACCGGCGGAGCCATTGCCAGAAGGGCGCTGGAAGCTATCAACATGACACTCAACCAGCGCGCGGAGCCGGCGCCGGTGGCCAGCCCCAGCCCCTTGAGGGTTTGCGCCGGCGGCAACCGCTGGGCGGTGCGCGCCGGCCACCAGCCGCCCACGCCGGCCGCCGCCACGCCGAGCGCGCCATAGACCAGGGCCGCCCAGCCGTTCCATTGCAGGGTGGGGGCGACACCGGCGAAATAACCGCCACCCAGGTCCCCGCCCAGAAGACGCAGCGCCAGATCGGCCAGCGCGCTGCCCAGCGCAATGCCCGCGGCGCTGCCCACCAGGCCCAGCAGCAGCGATTCAGCCAGCACCAGCCGCAAGCGTTCGCGGCCCGTCAGGCCCAGCACGCCGAGCAGCGCGAAGTGCTGGGCGCGCTTGGCCACGCTGAGCGACAGCACCGAGAACACCAGAAACGCACCGGTGAACAGGGCCACCAGCGCCAGCACGGTCAGGTTGACCCGGTAGGCGCGCGACAGGTTGCTCACGCGTTGCGCGGCGTCGCCGGGGGCGGTCGCGGTGATGTGGGGCGGCAACTGCAGCGAGGCGGTGAAACTTGACGCATCGCTGCCGGCTTTCAGGCGCACGTCAATTCGCGACAGCTGGCCGCCCTTGCCAAACAGGTCCTGTGCCGCGGCGATGTCCATCACGCCCAGTGGGCCGCCGCCCGTGCTCACGCTGCCGGTGACCGTGACGCTTTTCCATTGCAGGCCGCTTTGCAGCTGCAACCGGGCGCTTTTGAACACCTGGCGGGCGGCGGGATTGAGAAAAATTGTGTCCGGGGCAAACAGCGCAAAACGGCCCGTCCCCGCGACCGCGGCATCCGAAGCCGGAACGGGCATTAGCGCCGGGGCAATGCCGGCCACCACCAGCGCATCGACGCCGACAATGCGCAGGGCCTGCCGCTCTCCCTTGCCGCCCAGTGCGTAGGTGGCCAGTTCCAGCACCGGGCTGGCGAGGGCTACCTGGGGATGGTTGGCCACCTGTCGGTAAAGCGCTTCATCAAAGCCGCCCTGCACCGCCCGCAGTTCCAGGTCAGGCTGGCCATTGACGGCGCGCACGGCCTGGGAAAACTCGCTGAGCGCCGAGGCATTGATCAGGTGCACCGAAAACGCCAGGGCCACGCCCAGCATGACGGCGACCACGGCGGCGCCGTTGCGCCATGGGTGGTAGCGCAGTTCCTTCCAGGAGAATGTTTGCAAAAGGGCGAACACGGTTCCTGCATTGTGAGGGATGCCTTCCAGTCAAGGCGCCGGGTTTTTAGTTGGCGTCAAACCGCGTGGCGTTCAGCAGGGTGTCCAGGCGTGCTGCGCGTTTGGTCAGCTGGTCCATCACACTGCTGAAGTTGCCCGAGCCGCCGGAGCCGCCCACCATGGCCTTGGTCAGGGCATCAAACAGTTCCAGTTCCACAATCGGGCGCAATTGGTGATTGGAGGAGGCGATAAAGCCCGACAAGCCATTGATGCTCTTGAGCGTGGCCTTTTCCGCCCCGGTTTTCCCGTAGGCGATAAAAAACTTCCTGACGCGCTGCTGTGTGGCGGCGGGCAGGTCCTTGCGGTACACGAGCGGGTCGTTGGGGATCAGGGGCGATTCCCAGATGACCTTGACCTGCTCGAACTTCTCCGGCAGCTCGGCCTGGAACCGGGGCAAATCCTCGGTGTTGTTGGTGCCCAGGTCAGCCCGGCCTTCGGCCACCGCGAGAAAGTTTTCGCGGTGCGTGCCGTAGGTGACGGTTTTGAAATGCTTCACCGGGTCAATCTTGGCCTTCTGGAACACGTAGTAGTAGGGCACCAGGTAGCCGGACGTGGAATTCTTTGCGCCCAGGGCCAGCGTATACATGCCGGGTTGGGCGAGCGCATCGCTCACGGTGCGCACGGGGCTGTTTTTCGGCACGATCAGCACGGACTTGTAGCCCCGGGTCTTGTCGAGCCTGACCATCTGGGCAAAGATATGCGCCTGCTCGGTCTCCACCAGTTCGACCGCCAGCTTGTTGTTGATCCACGCCACCTGGATCCGGCCCTCCTTGATGCCGGTGGAAATGTCCGCATAGTTCTTCGAGGCGACTGCGCGCACGGGCGTCTGGAGTTCTTTGGAGAGCGCGTCTGTCAGGGGCTTCCATATCTCCAGTGTCTGCTCCTCGGTGGCGCCTGCTGCGATGATGCCGAGGGTGAGGGGCGTTGGCGTTTCCGTGGCGCGCGCGAACGGGAGCGAACCCAGCAGCATGAGGCTCAGCATGACGAGGGCAGGGAGACGGTTTTTCATCCGGGGAAACTCCTGTGGTGAGTGGTGAGTGGTGAGCGGTGAGCGGTGAGCGGTGAGCGGGGCAAGTGCCGGGATGGGCAAAAGCGAGCGGCCGGCGTTGGAAAACGACCGGGTGTGCGGCTGCAACTGAACGGCTTCGACTGGCACTGAAACTCCAGCGCTGCCGGAATCAACGGCAGCGCCGGGACGGTGGCTCAGGCTTTGTCCGCCTTGCCGGCTGCCGCGGCGAAGCGCGACAGCATCACGTCGGGCAGGAAGGGGCGCCGTCCGCTGTCTTCGGCGGCTTCCTTGCGCCGGATGGCGTTGCGCACCATCAGCGAGCCGACATAGCGGATCGGCTCCGGCGGAAAACGTCCGAGCGGTCCGTGAAGGAGCGGGCTGCGCGTCCATTCGTTGTCCAGTCCCAGCGCCAGCGAGGACAGCAGTTCGCCGCCCATGCGGCTGGGGCCGACACCGTTGCCCGAGTAGCCGAAGCCGTAGAACACGTCGGGGCGGCCGCGCAGGCGGCCGAAGAAGGGCAAGCCGGTGACCGAGCGGTCGGAGGCGCCGTTCCAGCTGGCGGCAATTGGCGTGCCGGCCAGTTCCGGGATGAAGCCCCGCAGGCGTCCGGTCAGCTCCTCGCGGTAGGGCGAAGGCTGGTTGAACACGGGCAGCATGCGCCCGCCGTAGGCAAAGGTGTTGCCGCCCTTGCCAAACATCAGCCGGCCGTCCGGTGTGCTGCGGTAGTAGTGCACAAAGATGCGCGAGTCGAGCACCGAGATGCCGCCGTCCAGGCCCGAGGCAGCCAGCGCGGCCGCGGCCGGCTCGGTGATCACCATGTCGCTCGACACGATGGCGATGCTGCGCTCGAACTCGCGGAAGCTGCTGGCCATCCAGGCATTGATGGCAATCACCACGCGGTCGGCCGTTACCTTGCCGTGCGGCGTGCGAACCACCGGGGGCGAGCCCTCTTCCAGGCCCCGCATCGGCGTTCCTTCATGCAGCCGCACGCCCAGGCCGAGCGCCACCCTGCGCAGCCCGCGCACCAGCTTGCCGGGCTGCACGCTGGCGGCCACGGGCGAGTACCAGCCCTCCAGGTGGGCACGGGATCCGGCGCGGCGCTGCAACTCGTGCGGGGGCATCTTCTGCCAGGAATTGACGCCGTGCGCTTCAAGCGCGGCCACCACCGCATCGGACGCCCCGAGCTGCGCAGCCGATGTGGCGGTGAACAGCGTGCCGTGGCGCCGCCATTCGCAATCGATATGGTGTTCGATACAAAATGCTTCGATATCCAGCAGCGCCTGCTCGGAAGCGCGCACCAGGCGCACGGCTTCGGCGTCACCGAACAGCCGCTGCAGGGTGAAGAACTTCGTCGACCAGGTCAGTGCGCAGCCGCCATTGCGTCCGCTGGCGCCGCCACCGCAGACATCGGCTTCGAGCACGAGCACATCGAGTTCGGGCCTGGCCTGCTTGGCGAGGATGGCAGTCCACAGGCCGGTGAAGCCGCCACCGATGATGCACAGCTGGGCGCGCGTGTCGCTCACCAGCGCCGGGGCCGGGCCGCCATCGTCGATAGCGAGCGCCTGCGATAGCCAGTAGGGGCGTTGCTCCATCGTTCAGGCCGCCAGCAGGGTCTGCGGGGCATGGTAGACGTAGCGCAGGTCATTCGCCACCTCCAGGCAGGTGACCTTGCCGTCAGCGACGTTGAGGCCGTTGCGCAGGTGCGCGTCGTCCTTCAGCGCCTGCCGCCACCCTTTGTTCGCCAGAGCCAGCACAAAGGGCAGGGTGGCGTTGTTCAATGCGTAGGTGGAGGTGCGCGGCACGCCGCCCGGCATGTTGGCCACGCAGTAATGCACGACGCCGTCCACCACGTAGGTGGGTTCGGCGTGGGTGGTGGCGTGCGAGGTTTCGAAGCAGCCGCCCTGGTCGATGGCCACATCAACCACCACCGAGCCCGGCTTCATGCGCGACAGCAGCTCGCGCGACACGAGCTTGGGTGCGGCCGCGCCGGGAATCAGCACGCCGCCGATCACCGCGTCTGCCGACAGCACCTGCTCCTCGATGTTGTCCCGATTCGAGAACAGCGTGATCACGCGCGCGCCCAGCAGGCGGTCCATGCGGCGCAGCGCATCGAGGCTGCGGTCTATCACCACCACCTGGGCACCGGTGCCCACGGCGATCTGTGCCGCGTTGGAACCGACAACGCCCGCGCCGAGGATCACGATTTTGGCGGGCGCCACACCGGGCACGCCTCCGAGCAATATGCCGCGGCCGCCATGGGCCCGCTCCAGGCTGTGCGCAGCCGCCTGCACCGACATGCGGCCGGCCACTTCGGACATCGGTGCCAGCAAGGGCAGGCCGCCACCGGCCTGGGTCACGGTTTCGTAGGCGATGCAGACCGCGCCGCTGTCGACCAGTTCCTTGCATTGCTGCGGGTCGGGCGCCAGATGCAGGTAAGTGAACAGCAGCTGGCCGGGCCGAAGCTGTGCGCGCTCCGCGGCTTGCGGCTCCTTGACCTTCACCACCATGTCGGCGCGCGCAAACACTTCATCAGGCCCCTGGACAATGCCGGCACCCGCTTTTTCGTACTCGGCGTCGCTGGCACCGATGCCGGAGCCAGCGTTGTGTTCCACGATCACGCGGTGGCCGGCCGCCGCCAGCTCACGCACGGACGACGGTGTCAGGCCGACGCGGTATTCATGGTTTTTGATTTCCTTGGGAATTCCGATGAGCATGGTGTTTGTCTCCTGGATCAATAAAGTCAATGAATTAATAAGCCAATAAAAGCAATAAAGCAAGAAGGGGCTAAAAGAAGGGCTGAAGGCACGGGTGAGGGCAGGTAAGGGCAGGAATAAGCGGCGGCTGCGGCTCACCAGGGCAGCGAATAGGTCTTGGTGTTGCAAAAACTCTTCATCGCTTCAAGCACACCTTCCTTGTAGCCCAGCCCCGAGTCCTTGATGCCGCCGAAGGGCGTCATTTCCAGGCGGTAACCGGGCACCTCGCGCACATTGACGCTGCCCACATGCAGTTCCTGCACCACGCGGGTGATGGTGTCGAGCCGGTTGGTGCAGAGCGACGAAGACAGGCCATAGGCCGTGCCGTTGACGATGGCGATCGCCTCGTCCAGGGTCTTGAAGCGGATCACCGGCGACACCGGGCCAAAGGTCTCTTCCCTGACCACGGTCATGCCGGGCCGCACATGGTCCAGTACGGTGGGCGAATACAGCGCGCCGCGCCGCACATTGCCCACCAGCAGCTTGGCGCCCTGGGCAATGGCCTCGTTGACCACCTTTTCAAAATGGATCGCGGCCGGCTCGTCGATCACGGTGCCCATGTCCATGGCCGGGTCAAACGGGTCACCGTATTTCAGCACCCGGGTTTTTTCCACCAGCAGCTCGACAAAACGGTCGGCCACACTCTCCTGCACCAGGATGCGCTTGATGGCGGTGCAGCGCTGGCCCGAATTCTTGTACGAGCCGCTGGCTGCCAGGGTTGCCGCTTCCTCGATGTCGGCATCGTCCATCACGATGATGGGGTCGTTGCCGCCGAGCTCGAGGATCTGGCGCTTGTAGACGGCCTTGCCGGCGATGTACTTGCCAATGGCCACGCCGCCGGTGAATGTCACCAGGTCCACATCGGGGCTGGTCAGCAGCTCGTCGGCGATCTCGGCCGGATCGCCGGTCACCACCGACAGCATCTGTGGCGGCAGGCCCGCCTCGTACAGGATGTCGGCAATCAGGTAGGCCGCCAGCGGCGTTTTCTCGCTGGGCTTGAGCACCACGCGGTTGTTGGTTGCTACCGCCGGCGCGATCTTGTGGATCACCTGGTTGAGCGGATGGTTGAACGGTGTTATGGCGGTGATGGCGCCAAGCAGCGGCTCTTTCAGCGTGTAGACCTTGCGGCTCTTGCCGTGCGCCGTCAGGTCGCACGAGAATACCTGGCCATCGTCCACCAGGGCCTGGTTGGCCGCGAACAGCATCACATCGGAAGCGCGGCCGACTTCATACTGCGTGTCCTTCAGGCACAGGCCCGACTCCAGCGTGATCAGGCGCGCAATCTCGTCGCGGCGACTAGCGACCAGCTCGCCGGCTTTCATCAGGATGCGGTAGCGGTCGTGGCGGGTCAGCGTGGAACGGTAGTCGCGCGCAATGCGCAAGGCGCGCCGGACATCGTCCAGCGTGGCCTTGGGCACGGTTGCGACAATCTTGCCGCTGTAAGGGTGTTTCACCTCGATGACGCGGTCGCGCGAGACTTTTTCACCGGCAATGCGCAGCGATTCATGAAGCACCCGGGAAGGCAGTGCCTGGGAAGGGGCATCGGCAAGTACGGCAGACATGTTGGTTCCTTGTTTCTGTTTCTGTGGCGGTTTTGTAATGTTTTTTGACGGGTTAGCGGGCCAGGTTGAGGCCGAGCTCGAAGGCGTCAAAATTGCGCCAGCGCCGGTCGGGGAAGGCCTGGAGCACCTGGCGGTTGACGACCAGCGGCACTTTCTGTTCTGACAGGCCGCCGTGGGAACGCAGCGGCACGTCCAGCCCCGAGAGGTCATGGCGCTCGGCATTGGTGCCGATCACCGTGTCCTGGCTTGCCACCACCACGATGTCTCCGACCCGGTCGAACGGCAGCTCGAAATGGTCGCAGGCCTCCAGGCGCGACAACGCCGTCTCAATGCCTGGCAGCGTGGCAATGCGATCACGCAGCGCGCCGGCGTCCACATCTTCCGACACATAGACCAGCGCGAACGAGCCGAGCGCGCCATGGTGCACCACATACGGGTCGGTGATCGGCAGGATGACGCGCGCATGGTCCTGGCCAATCCATCCGTCCAGCGTGTCCTGCAGGTAAATCACATTGGGCTGCCCGTCCGAGTCGTGCTTGTCGTTCATGCCGTGGTCGGCGGTGAGCACAATGGTGGCGCCCAGCATGTCCAGACGGGCGAGGTTGCGGTCCATCATGGCGTAGAAGTCATTCGCCATCGTGGTGCCGGGGGCTGCCTTGTGCTGGATGTAGTCGGTGGTGGACAAATACATCAAGTCAGGCCGCTCACGCTCCATCAGCTTGACGCCCGCGACAAACACAAACTCGGACAACTCGGCGCTGTAGACCGAAGGCACCGGCATGCCGACCATGCCGAGCACGTCGTCAATCCCGTTTTCTTCGAGGCTCACCTGGTCGGCCTTTTCCGAGGAAAAGCAGATGCCGTCCATTTTGTGGCCCAGCAGCTTGCGCAGTTTGTCCTTGGCCGTGATCACGGCCACCTTGGCTCCCGCGTCGGCGAAGGCTGCCAGGATGGTGCCCGCGCGCAGGTAGCGGGGGTCGTTCATCATCACCTCTTCACCCCGTTCGCGGTCGAAGAAATAGTTGCCGCAGATGCCGTGCACCGAGGGCGGCGCACCCGTCACGATGGACAAATTGTTCGGATTGGTAAAACTCGGAATGACGCAGTCCGCCATGTAGCAGGTGCCGCGCCCGGCCAGCAGCCTGCCCAGGAAGGGTGCCACGCCGGCCGCCACGGCGGCGGTGATGTATTCGTACTGGCAGCCATCCACGCAGACCACCACCACCGGGTGGTCCATCCATTGGTAGCGCCTGTCGTTCACGGTAATGTCTTTGTTCATGATGTCCTCAGGGGTTGACGGCCATGATGGGCCGTGGTTTTTTCAGGGAAATTGCAGGGGAGGGCGGCTCGCTGGCAACTCGGTCAAAAGCCTTGTGCATGCGTGCCCGGCTGTCGGCCGCGTGGGCGCGCAGCGTCCGGCCGGCGCGCTCAGGGTCGCGTGAGGCGATGGCCAGCACGGCGGCCTTGTGTTCGGCGTTGGAGACCGCAAAGCCGCCCCCGTCCTGCAGGCCGCGCAGGCGAAACAGCAGCAGCTCCTTGGTGAGGCGCCGGTAGGTGTCGCTCAGCCGGGAGTTGCCGGCAAAACCAACCAGCGCATCGTGAAACTCGAGGTTGAGCGCGTGGTAGCGCTTGATGTCCTGGCGGCTCATGGCGTCGTCCATCTCGGCGAGAAGGTTCTTCAGCACCTTCAGCTGCTGCGCCGTGATCTGCAAGGCGAGGCGGCGTCCGATCATGTCGTCCAGCACCTCGCGCAGGTCGTAGATCTCGTCGGCTTCGGCCAGCGTTATTTCACGTACGAAGACCCCGCGGTTCTTTTCCGAGCGCACCAGGCCGCATTCTTCCAGCGCGCGCAGTGCTTCGCGCACCGGGCCGCGGCTGGTTCCGAATCGGGCGGCGAGGTCGCTTTCATTGATGCGCGTGCCCCCGGGCAGTTCGCTGCGCAGGATCATCTGCTCGATTTCGGCCTGCACCAGTGAGGGTAGGGTGTTGGCCTGCAGCATCTGCAGCGGAGACAGGGCTGGCGGTGGCGGGAGCGAAGTTGAGGCAGAGGTTGACGGGCTCATGAAGTTATCCGTGGTTCTTTTGTTGATACGGCAATTAAATCCTGCAAATTGAAGATTGTCAACAATTGACATATTACGATCTGCAATTTACTATTCGCCGAAGGTGCTGCGGAAATTCCCGGAAGACCGCCGAAACGAACGCAGCCACCGGCATGGCCGGCCCATGCTCCACGCCACCGATAACGACACAAGGAGATAGCAGATGGATATGAGACTGCCAGCGGAAATGGCGAGCTTCGCCTCGCCGCATCACACGACCAGCATTGCGCTGGGTATCGAGGGCGTGCACAAGCGCTTTGACAAGGTCACGGTGCTCCAGCACATCGACCTGGAAGTCCGGCAGGGCGAGATGCTGTGCCTGCTCGGGCCCTCGGGGTGTGGGAAAACCACGTTGCTGCGCATCATTGCCGGACTGGAAACGCAGACCAGCGGCCGCATTGTGCAGAACGGCCGCGATATCTCCTGGCTGCCGCCGGTCAAGCGCGACTACGGCATCGTGTTCCAGTCTTACGCCCTGTTCCCCAACCTCACCATCGCCGAAAACGTGGCCTATGGCCTGGTGAGCCGGAAAAAGCCGAAGGCGGAGATCAGCGCCCGCGTCGCGGAACTGCTCAAGCTGGTGGGCCTGCCGACGTCGGGCGAGAAATACCCGGCCCAGCTGTCGGGCGGGCAGCAGCAGCGCGTGGCACTGGCGCGAGCGCTGGCGACCGCGCCGCGCCTGCTGCTGCTGGACGAACCCCTGTCGGCGCTCGATGCGCTGGAGCGCATCCGCCTGCGCGGCGAGATCCGCCGGCTGCAGCAGCAGCTGGGCGTGACCGCCATCATGGTCACGCACGACCAGGAGGAGGCGCTGTCCATGGCCGACCGCATTGTGGTGATGAACCACGGGGTGATCGAGCAGATCGGCACGCCGAACGACATCTATGAGCGTCCCGCCACGCCCTTCGTGGCGGACTTTGTCGGCAAGGTCAATGTGCTGCCGGCCATCGCGCTCGGGCAGGGGCGCTTTCGCGCCGGCCGCCTGGAGCTGCATTGCAGCGGCGAGCATGGCGATTACACGCCCGGCCAGGCGGTCAGGCTCTACCTGCGTCCGGAAGACCGGGCCGTCGGCCATGAGCGCGAAGGGCAGCCGAACCGCGTCCGCGGCGAAGTCCTGAAGGTTGAATTTCTGGGCAGCTCGTGCCTCGCGGAAATGCAGATCGACGAGCTCGAAGGGCAGTCGCTGCACCTGTGTTTTTCGCTGAACCAGCTGCACGACCTGGGCGTGCAGGCCGGTGCGCGGATCGACCTGGCGTTGCGCAGCGAACGCATCCGGGTGTTTCCGGCGATGGCCGGCGGGGCTCAGTTATGAGCGCCCGCGCCGCTACGCTGGCCGGGCCGGCCGTTGGCGCGCGTCGCCTCGGCCTGTCGCGCGAGGACATCATTGCGCGCGGCGTGCTGCTCACGGTGATGCTGTTCCTGGTGCTGTTCCTGCTGGCACCGATGGCGTCAATCTTCGCGCGGGCCGTGCAGGACAACGACGGCAACTTCATCGGCTTCACCCATTTTGTCGAGTACCTGCAGACCCCGGCGCTGCTGGGCGCCGCCTGGAACTCGATCTGGGTGGCCGCCACCGTGGTCCTGATTTCAGTGCCCCTTGCCTTCACCTTTGCCTACGCGCTGGCCCGCAGCTGCGCGCCCTTCAAGGGCACGTTCCGGCTGATCGCGCTGATCCCGCTGCTGGCACCTTCGCTGCTGTCGGCCATCGCCTTCATCCAGTGGTTTGGCAACCAGGGCGTGCTCAAGCCGGTGCTCGAGCTGATCGGGCTGGGCTCGATCTACGGCGCGCCCGGCATCATCCTGTCGGAGGTCTACAACACCTTTCCGCATGCGCTCATGATCCTGCTGACCGCGCTGTCGCTGGCCGACGGACGCTTGTACGAGGCCGCCGATTCGTTCGGCACCTCGACCGTGCGCAAGTTCTTCACCATCACGCTGCCATCCTGCAAATACGGGCTGATCAGCGCGTCCACGGTAGTCTTCACCTATGTGATCAGCGACTTCGGCGCACCCAAGGTGATAGGCGGCAACTTCAGCGTGCTGTCGCTGGACGTGTTCAAGCAGGTCGTCGGCCAGCAGAACTTCGGCCGCGGCGCGGTGGTGGGCCTGCTGTTGCTGCTGCCGTCGATCGCGTCCTTTCTGATCGACRGCCGCGTGCGGCGCAAGCTGCGGGCCCAGCTGTCGGCGCGCTCCGTGCCCTACGCGGCCAAGCCGCGCCGAGGCTTCGATGCCTTGATGACGGCCTACTGCGCGCTGGTGTGCGCGCTGTTGCTGGCGGTGGTGGGCATGGCGATCTGGACATCCTTCATCAAGCTCTGGCCCTATGACCTCTCCTTGACCCTGCGCCATTACGAGTTCGCGCTGGTTGACGGTGACCTGGCTTCGGCCTACACCAACAGCCTGAAGATGGCGGTGTGCGTGGCCTTCTTCGGTTCGCTCACGGTGTTCATCGGCGCCTACCTGACCGAGAAGACACGCGGGCTGGAGCTGATACGCCCGCTGATGCACCTGCTGGCCATGCTCTCCATGGCCGTGCCGGGACTGGTGCTGGGCCTGGGTTACATCATGTTCTTCAACCATCCCAACAATCCGCTGGGCTTTCTGTATTCGACCATGACCATCCTGGTGCTGTCAGTGATCGTGCATTACTACACCTCCAGCCATTTAACGGCGGTGACGGCGCTCAAGCAGATCGACAACGAGTTCGAGGCCGTGTCGGCTTCGCTGAAGGTGCCGTTCTACAAGACCTTCTTTCGCGTGACCTTGCCGGTGTGCCTGCCGGCGGTGCTGGACATCGCGCGCTACTACTTCGTGGTGTCCATGGCCACGCTGTCGGGTGTCGTCTTCCTGTACTCGCCCGACACCATCCTGGCGGCCGTGGCCATCATGAACCTTGACGAAGCCGGCGACATCGGCCCGGCGGCGGCGCTGGCCAGCCTGACCGTGCTGACGTCTGTCGCGGTGTGCCTGGCGTATGCGGTGGCGACGCGCGTGCTGCTGCGCAAAACCCAGGCGTGGCGAAACGTCGCTCGCCACTGAGGACAGAGCCCTGCCGATTTTTACTTCCCACTTCTCACTTCCCACTTTCCAAAACACCCAAGGAGCTTTCATGACCACCGACGCCATTCTTCTGACCCCCGGACCGCTGACCACGTCGAGCCGCACCAAGCAAAGCATGCTGCGCGACTGGGGCTCCTGGGATACGGATTTCAATGCCATCACCGCGCGCTTGCGCCAGGGCCTGCTGCGCATCGTGCACGGCGAAGGCACGCATGAGTGCGTTCCCATGCAGGGCAGCGGTACTTTTTCCGTCGAGGCGGCCATTGGCACGCTGGTGCCGCCGGCCGAAAAAGGGGGCCATGTGCTGGTGCCCGTCAACGGCGCCTATTGCCAGCGCATCGCCGAAATCTGCAAGGTGCTGGGCCGCAAGCTCACCACCTTCGAGTATGCGGAAGATGCGCAAATCCGCCCCGAAGACATCGACCGGCTGCTCAGCAAGGACCCTTCCATCACCCACGTGGCGCTGGTGCATTGCGAAACCAGTACCGGAATTTTGAACCCGCTGCACGAGATTGCACTGGTCGTGCAACGCCACGGCAAAGGCCTGATCGTCGATGCAATGAGCTCGTTCGGCGCGCTGGAGATCGACGCACGCAAGACGCCGTTCGACGCCGTGGTTGCTGCGTCGGGCAAATGCCTGGAAGGCGTTCCCGGCATGGGCTTTGTGCTGGCGCGCCGCGCCGCGCTGGAGCGCTGCGAGGGCAACTGCCATTCGCTGGCGATGGACTTGTACGACCAGTGGGTCTACATGAACAAGACCACGCAGTGGCGCTTTACCCCACCGACCCATGTGGTGGCCGCGCTGGACGCCGCCCTCACGCAGTATTTCGAACAGGGCGGGCTGGCCGCGCGCGGCGGCGCCTATGCCAAAAATTGCCGCGAGCTCATCAGCGGCCTGGCCGGGCTGGGCCTGCGCAGCTTCCTGCCCGCGGCGATCCAGGCGCCCATCATCGTGACCTTCCATGCGCCCGCCAGTCCGGCCTACGAGTTCAAGGCTTTTTACAACGCGGTCAAGCAGCGTGGCTACATTCTTTACCCCGGCAAGCTGACCGCTATGGAGACCTTTCGTGTCGGCTGCATGGGCCAGCTCGGCGCACGCGGCATGGCGGGTGCTGTGGAAGCGGTGCGCGATGCGCTGCAGGAAATGGGGCTGGAGGTCGCGAACGCCGAGTGACGAGGCGCGGCATCCTGGAGGCGCGTTCAGGTATACGACGGAACTGGTACGCTGTTGTTTTTTCCTTGTGGCCCTTGTGGCTCTTCCTCTTCCCGCCCTATTCGAACGAAAGCGCTTCTGTCATGCTGCAACTTCCTGTTTACGACGATGTCCTCGCCGCCGCTGCGCGGCTGGAGGGCCATGCGCACCGCACGCCGGTGCTGACATCTGCCACGGCCGATGCCCGCTGGGGCGCGCAGTTCTTCTTCAAGTGCGAAAACTTCCAGCGCATGGGGGCGTTCAAGTTTCGCGGTGCGTTTAATGCGCTGTCAAAGTTCGACGCGGGACAGCGCCGGGCCGGGGCTATCGCATTTTCCTCGGGCAACCATGCACAGGCGGTGGCGCTGTCGGCGCGGCTGCTCGGCATGCCCGCGCTGATCGTGATGCCGCAGGACGCGCCGGCCGCCAAGCTGGCCGCGACGCGCGGTTACGGCGCCGAGGTGGTGTTGTACGACCGCTTCAGCGAAGACCGCGAGGTGCTCACGCAGCGGCTTGCGGCCGAGCGGGGCATGACCCTGATTCCGCCCTATGACCATCCCGACGTGATTGCCGGCCAGGGTACGGCCGCCAAGGAACTGCTTGAAGAGACCGGCCCGCTCGACGACCTGTACGTGTGCCTGGGCGGTGGCGGACTGACCAGCGGCTCGGCGCTTTCGGCGCGGGCCCTGGCGCCGCAATGCAAGGTGTATGGCGTGGAGCCCGAAGCCGGCAACGATGGCCAGCAGTCGCTGCGTGCGGGCCGGATTGTGCATATCGAGACGCCCAAAACCATTGCCGATGGCGCGCAGACCCAGCACCTGGGCCAGTACACCTTCGGCATCATCCGGCGGGATGTCGATGACATCCTTACCGTGAGTGACGCGCAGCTGGTCGAGGCCATGCGCTTTTTTGCCGAGCGCATGAAGATGGTGGTAGAGCCTACGGGTTGCCTGGCGTTTGCCGGGGCCTGTGCGGCGCTTGAAGCGGACGCGGCCCTCAAGGGCAGGCGTGTTGGTGTCATTGTGAGCGGCGGCAACGTCGACCTGGCGCGCTACGCGGAGCTGCTGACTGCACGCTGATGAATCCCTGGGCCGCCGCGCGCTGAAAATGCGGTTTTGATCAGCGCAACGTCAACATCAACGTAAACCCGTTCAACTTCCTCCCCGGCGGCAATCAAGCCTTGATGCCGCCGGCGCTCAAGTGCAGTCTGCGGTCCGCCCGTGCAGCGGCCGCCTCCGAATGGGTGACCAGGACCAGCGAGGCGCCATGTTGGCGGGTTTGCGCAATCAGCGCATCCATTACTTTCGCGGCGGTTGTGGGGTCGAGGTTGCCGGTGGGCTCATCGGCCAGCAGCAGGGTGGGGCGGTGCACCAGCGCCCGGGCAATTGCCACGCGCTGAAGTTGCCCGCCGCTCAATTGCTGCGGCAGTCGCTTGCCCAGGCCAGCAAGGCCGACCGCATCGAGCATGGCCTGCACCCGGGCGTCATCGGGCTGGCCCAGCAGCAGCAGCGGCAGTGCGACGTTTTGCGCCACGTCCAGGTGTGGCAGCACATGAAAGGCCTGGAACACAAAACCGACGTGCCTGCGGCGCAGCAGCGCGCGCTGGTCATCGGTCAGCGTGCCCAGATCTGTGCCATTGAGCCACACCGAGCCCTCATCCCAGGTGTCCAGCCCGGCCATGCAGTTCAGCAGCGTGGACTTGCCCACGCCCGACTCGCCGATGATGGCGACAAACTCGCCGGGTGCGACATCGAACGAAACGCCGGTGAACACCGGGGTTTCAACATACCGTTTGGCGAGATTGCGGACCTGCAGCATCGCCCTATGCTACCCGCAGTGAACGGGGTGAGAGCGCTTCCACCAGCCGGGGCCGCGGAACCGGCCTTGGCCTGTCCTGAGCCTGTCGAAGGGCCAGGCCGCAGGCGCAGCGCCCCCTCGGGAGGCAGGGAGCTACACGCAGCGAGCGACCGTGGGGGCTCTCCAACCCAGCAGGGGCCGCGGAACCGGCTTCGCCGGGCCGCAGGCGCAGCGCCCCCTCGGGGGGCAGAGAGCTACACGAAGTGAGCGAACGTGGGGGCTAATCCCTGTACCAGCGCTCCAGCCAACGCGTTGCCAGCTTGCCTGCGGCCTCGCGGCCGCCCAACCCGAACGACAGCGCCACGGCAACGGCCACCGCGCCCAGCGTCAGGCCGAAGGCCAGTTGCACGATTTCGTTGGCAAGGCCCATGGCGCGCAGCCCCATGGCGATCACCAGGCCCAGGATGCCAATGCGGGCAATCTCTGCGAGGCCGGCCGCGTGTTTGCCGCCGGCCTTGTGGATGGCGTCATAGGCCAGGTTGGAAATCCAGAAACCGACGGCCAGGATGGCGCCGCCCAGCAGCACATCCGCAGCGAACCCGATGAAGGAGGACACCATGTTCCGCATCTGGCCGAAACCGAGCTGGCTGGCGGCCTCGGTGGCGGCGAACAGCATGGCAAAGAACATCAGGAGCGCCGACGCCAGGCGCGAGGGCCGGGCGGCACCCGACAGCACATGCTGTATGCCCATTTTTTGCGGCAGGTTGTCGACTCCGGCGCTTTCCATCAGGCTGGCCAGCAGGCGCGAAGCGAAGCGCGCGATGTACCAGGTCAGCAGCAGGATCACGGCCGCCGCCACGATGTGCGGCACAGCGGCAAACATCAGGTCGAGCATTTGCGAGGCCGGACGCGACACGGCATCGATCTTGAGCGCGTCGAGCGCAGCGATCAGCGAGGGCACGAACACGAAGATAAAGACCAGTGTGCCCGCCAGGGCCGACAGGCGAATGGAGCTATCGAGCCCGACCCGCTGGTTCAGGCTGTCGGCGCCGGCCGCTGCCAGCAGGTTGGTCACCAGGCCGCGCAGCACGCGGGCCACGATGTAGCCCACGCCGCCGATCAGCAGGGCTGCGAACGCGTTGGGCACCATGGCCAGCAGCTTGTTGAGCATGCCGATCACAGGTTCGAGCAGGGCATTGAGCTGGAAGGCGTTCAGGATGGCCGGCAGTAGCATGAGAATCACCAGCCAGAACAGCACATTGCCCACGTTCCGGCTCATGGGCGCCATGCCGGCCTCGGTGGAGAGCTTTTCATCGAGTGTCGTGGCGGCAAGCGCCCGGGCAGCCAGCGCGCGCAGCACGGTGGCGAGCAGCCAGGTTACCAATGACAGCACGGCCCCGGCGAGCAGCTTGGGCAGGTAACCGATGATGTCGCCCATCATGGCGGCGAAGGGGTTGGTCAGGAGCGACAGGTCCAGCACATTGAGCACGGCGACCAGCGTGGCCAGCAGGATCAGCCAGAACACGCCCACTGCCACCGGCGATTCAGCATCGAGTTGCACGCCCGTACTTTCCTCGACGCGGGTATTGACCTTGAGCAGCCGCAGCAGCCTGCGCATGCCCGCGCGCGCTGCAACAGCCAGCAGCCAGCCCAGGGCCAGGATGGCGACAGCGCCGAGGACTTTGGGGAGATTCGCGCCCAGGCTGGCTTGCAGCGAGGTGACGAAGGTTGACAGGTCCATGATGCGCTCTCCTTGGTTGTTATTACTTGAGGCAGGCAAGACTCGCGCGCCGGACGCGCGCCTCATTCTGGCACCGGCGGTCACCACAAGCAAGCCGGTGCTATCGGCTGTACTTTTCGATGTGTTGAGCCACTGCCTGCAGAACCAGCGGCAGCGCCTGGTCGGTATCGCAGGCGATGATCTGGCGTTGCGGCATGGAGCGCAGCCAGGTGATCTGGCGCTTGGCCAGCTGGCGCGTGGCAATGATGCCCTTGTCGCGCAGCTCGTTCATCGGGAAGCTGCCGCCAGGGCTGCACACCTCCTGTGCATCCAGTAATTCCCAGGCCTGGCGGTAACCGACGCAGCGCATGGACGGCAAGTCCGGTGTCAGGTCGCCGCGCGCGCGCAGGGCTTTGACTTCATCGACAAAGCCGGCCGCCAGCATCGCGTCAAAGCGCTCGGCAATGCGGTGGTGCAGCCAGCTGCGCTCTTGAGGTTCAAGGGAAATAAGGATTTCAGTCCTTTCTTCCCGACCGTCATCAACTATGGTTTTTGCGGCGTTTTGCTGGTGAAAGAACGACAGCGGCTGCCCGGACACCCGGAACACTTCCAGCGCGCGCGAGATGCGCTGTGAGTCATGGGGGGCCAGCCGGGCGGCGGTGACCGGGTCAACGGTTGCCAGCTCGGCATGCAGCGCAGGCCAGCCTTTGGCGGCGGCTTCGCTGGCCAGTTCGGCGCGCACCGTCGGGTCGGCCTTGGGCATGTCGTCCAGGCCGTCGAACAGCGCCTTGAAATACAGCATGGTGCCGCCCACCAGCAGCGGCAGCTTGCCGCGCGCGGCAATGTCGTTGATCAGGTGCCGGGCATCGGCCACGAACTCGGCGGCGCTATAGGCCTGCAGGGGGTCGCGGATATTGATCAGGTGATGCGGCACGGCAGCGAGTTCATCGACCGTGGGTTTGGCGGTGCCGATGTCCATGCCGCGGTAGACCAGTGCCGAATCGACGCTGATGATCTCGACGTCATGCTGCCGCGCAATGGCCATGGCGGCGGCCGTTTTGCCGGAGGCTGTTGGCCCGGCGAGTGCAATGTATGTGGCCCCCACGCTTGTCTCCGGTTTCACGTCAGGGTTTGGCGGCGGCCTCATGGGCAGGCTCTCCGTATTTCTGCACCACGGTCCAGGCGCTGGCGGCAATCAGGATGCTCCAGAACCATATGCCGTTGGTCAGCGGCAGGACGGTGCCATCCATGTGTGTGCCCAGCCAGCCGCCCATGCCAAAGGCCACCACCATCATCAGGAAGCCGTTCATGGCCGAGGCCGCGCCTGCCGCGTGCGGGAAGGGCCCCACCGCGCCGCTCTGGCCGCAGGGCTGGTGCACGCCGTGGGCCAGCATGAAGAGGTAGTAGGGCAGCATGATGGCCCAGACGTTGTGCAGGCCGGCCCAGGCACAGACGCCCATCAGCGTGCCGCCCGCCAGGCTCAGGCCTGCCGCAATCGCCACCGACTTGCGCACGCCAAAACGCGGCAGCAGGCGGCGGCAGATAAAGGTGCCCGCCAGGTAGCAAAAGCACATGGAAAACATCACCAGGCCGTACTGCATTTTGCTCAGCCCCAGCACCTTGATGAAAACAAATGAGGACGTGGCGAGAAAGGTGAACAGCCCGCCATACGAGGCGGCGGACAGCGCCGAGAACACCAGAAAGGTGGGGTTGCCGAGGATATGCATCCACGTGTGGCGCAGCGTGGCGGGATGCAGCGCCCGCGGGTTTTTCTGCCGCAGGGTTTCTTCAAAGCGCAGGGCGACCAGCGTCAGGGTGCAGGCGCCAAATACGGCCACGGCCATCAGCGCGACGCGCCAGCCCCAAAACTCCGACAGCAGGCCGCCCAGCGGCGCGCTGACGCAGGCCAGCACACCCAGGCCGCTCAGGCCCTTGGACATGATGCGGGCGCCTTCCTGCGGCTGGTACAGGTCCCGGATGATGGCGCGCGCGCACATCACGACAGCGCCCATGGCCGCGCCCTGCACAACACGCCAGACGATCAGCAGCGCCATGGAAGGCGCCAGCGTGCTGCCGATCGAGGCCAGCGTGTAAGTGGCCAGGCCCCACAACAGGATGGGGCGCCGCCCAAAGCGGTCGGAGAGCGGGCCCCAGATCAGCTGGGAGACGCCGAAAGCCAGCAGCAGCGCACTGAGCGTGAGCTGCGCCTGCGACATCGGGGCGCCAAAGCCTTCGGTCAGCGCCGGCAGCGCCGGCAGGTACAGGTCAGTGGTGACCGGCTGGATGCCCAGCAGCATCGACAAAATAAGCACGATCAGGCCGGCCGACATGGACGGCGACGCTACCGCGCTGGCGGCAGCGGCCGGCGCAGCATTGGAAGACATTTTTCGGGAGGAGACAGGCATCCGTCTGAGGGTATCAGATTGACCGCCGCCGTACGCGCCACCGTGTACGCGGCCCTACGCGCGGCCTTACGTGCCGCAGCCATGCCGGCAGGCGTTTCGCGGCCGGCTTATTGCAGATGGAAAAGCTGTGCCAGCGCCTGCCGGTATTGCGGCTGGCCGACCTGGTTGGTGTTGTGGTGCGAGCCGCCCTCGACCAGCATGAACAGCTTGGGCTCGGCCGCTGCGTCAAACAGCTTGCGCCCGAGATCAGGCAGGATCAGGCGGTCTTCACCACCATGGACCACCAGCAGGGGAGAACCGATCTGTCCCACCTTGCGCACGGCTTCAAAGCGCTGGGTGATCAGCAGGGACAGCGGCATCCAGCCCCATTTGGAACTACTCACCACGTCGGCAATCGAGGTGAAGGTGCCTTCGACGATCGTGCCGCTTTCATCGGTGACTTCGTTGGCCAGGTTGATGGCAATGGGCCCGCCCAGCGAGTGGCCGAAGATATAGCGGGGCCGGTTCGGGTACTTTTGCGCCAGCCAGTCCCAGGCGGCGCGGGCGTCTTCGTAGGCCGATGCCTCGGAAGGCAGCTCGTGGGTGCTTTTGCCAAAGCCGCGGTAGTCGATGGCCAGCACCGAAAAGCCCAGTTCCTGCATGCGCCGCACGCGCGGGGCGGAGCCGGTGACGTTGTAACGCGCGCCGTGCAGGTAAAGCATGACCGGTGCTTCGCCGGCTGCCGGCCTGTCCCTGTCCGTGTCGGCGGGCAGCCACAGCCCATGAAGGCGGATGTTCTGGTCGTTGATCCTGGAGTTGAATTTGATCCAGACGTCCTCCATGCCCTCGGCGGCTGCGGCGCCTCCGCTCCAGGTACGGTCGCTGGGCTGGAAAATCCAGTCGCGCTGCTTTTCGTCGAGCGTGGCGCAGCCGGCCACCAGCGCCAGCGCCGTGCAGAAGGTAGCGAAGAGGTGCCAGCGTTTCATGAAGGTAACTGATACGTTGGCGGTCGGAAAGTTCAGCGCCCGCGCAGAAACAGGGCGTCCAGCTCCCGGATGCTCACCTGCCGCCAGGTGGGCCGACCGTGGTTGCACTGGTCGGAACGCTCGGTGGCCTCCATCTGGCGCAACAGGGCGTTCATTTCGTCCGTCGTGAGCTTGCGGTTGGCGCGCACGGCGCCGTGGCAGGCCATGGTGGAGAGCAGCTCATTCTGGGCCCGCTGGATCACGGTGCTGGCGTCGTGCTGGGCCAGCTCGGCCAGCACGCTGCGGGCCAGCTCCACAGCGTCCCCCTGCGCCAGGCTGGTCGGCACCGCACGCACAGCCAGGGTCCTGGGGGAAAACGGCGTGATTTCCAGGCCCAGGGTGGCCAGCGTTTCGATGCAGGCTTCGGCGGTGGCCACTTCCTGCGGGCTGGCGGCAAAGGTGGCCGGAATCAGCAGGGGCTGGCTGGCGATGCGGGCGCCTTCGCTGCTGTCCATCTGGTTTTTCAGCCGCTCGTAGACGATGCGCTCGTGAGCCGCGTGCATGTCCACAATGACCAGGCCCTGCGCGTTCTCGGCCAGCACGTAAATGCCCTGCAGCTGGGCGATGGCGCGGCCCAGCGGCCAGTCGCCGGGCGGCAGGCCGTCTACCGGGCCAGCAGAATAGGCTGCGGAGGGGCTGACGGGCGAGGGTGAAAAGCTGTTGCTTGCCGTTGGGCCGCCCGGCTGCATTGGCGCGGGCCACATGGCTTCGAAGTCCGACGCACGGCTGCCGCCGTTTGCTGCGAAATTGATAGCTGGCCGTGCCCACGATTTCTGGGCAAAACCGGGACTGCCGAAGCCTGATGCTGAAGATTCGCCGGAAACCGGCGGGAAGGCCGCTTCGGCTGCAGCGCCGTCGGGGCCGGCCGCAGCAGCCGAGCGCGGCGCGGCCAGCGCGTTTTCGGTTGCGTGGCGCACCGCCTGGTGCACCTCGCGGCTGTCGCGAAAGCGCACTTCGATTTTGGTCGGGTGCACGTTCACGTCGACGCGGGCCGGATCCATCTCGACATACAGCGCATACACCGGCTGGCGATGGCCGTGCAGCACGTCTTCATAGGCGCTGCGCGCCGCATGGGTCAGCACCTTGTCGCGTACATAGCGGCCATTGACATAGGCAAACTGCTGGTCGGCCCGCGAGCGCGCGGCATCCGGAATGCCGGCGCGGCCCCACACGCGCACCGCGGGCAGCCCGTCGGCCCGCCGCGCCGCGCTTTCGTAATGGACCGCGACGGATTGCTCGACAAAGTCGCTGCCCAGCACATCGGCCAGACGCTGCGCGTGGGCCGCGGCCGGCTCGCCGTGGCAGGCGCGCCATTGTTCGACCAGCTTGCCCTCGTGCCAGATGGCAAAGCCGACGTCGGGCCGCACCAGCGCATGGCGGCGCACGGCTTCAATGCAGTGGGCCAGTTCGGTGGCGTCGGTTTTCAAAAACTTGCGGCGTGCCGGGGTGGCGTAAAAGAGCTCGCGCACCTCCACGCTGGTCCCGCGCGCGCGCGGCGCCGGTTGTAGTTCGCCGGTGCGGCCGTCGAGCTGCCAGGCATGCTCAGCCTCATCCGTTCTCGACAGCAGGCTCATGTCGGCAATCGAATTGATGGCGGCCAGCGCCTCGCCGCGAAAGCCCATGGTGCCCACGGCCTCAAGGTCCTGCAGCGAGGCGATCTTGCTGGTGGCGTGGCGCCGCAGGGCGACCGGCAATTCCTCGCGCGGAATGCCCTGGCCGTCGTCTTCCACCAGAATCAGCCGCACGCCGCCCGCCAGCAGCCGCACCGTCACTTGCGTGGCTCCCGCGTCCAGCGCGTTGTCCACCAGCTCGCGCACCACAGAGGCAGGGCGCTCGACCACTTCGCCCGCCGCAATCTGGCTGATCAGCTCATCGGGAAGTTCACGGATGGGGCGGCGGGTGGTCGGAGTGCTCATTGCCTGGGATTTTAGATGGTGACTATTTTTCGATGGGAGAGGGCTGCAGAGCCTGGCTAACACCAAGGGACCAAGGGCTGGGCATTAAGGGCTTGCTTGCGTAAGTTGTAATATTCTGTTGCCTGCAAACTGACGCAGTTTGCAGCCCTGCAAGCCTGCCTGCTAACTCCAAGAATCCAAGGAAGCCATGTCGTCAAAACTACTTGTTCCCACAGCCTTGATCCCCCTGCTCCTGCTTGCCGGCACGGCGGCCCTGGCGCAAAGCGCCCAGGCGCCTGTGTGCGTGCACGACGAAAGTGTCAAGGAGCGTTTTTTGCCCGTGGAGCTGCTCACCGGCAACCCGATGACCGAAACCCGCGAACTGGTTTTTGCGCCGGTCGACCGGGCGTACCCTTTTGTGGACGAGCTGCCGGACGGCTCGCTGGGCAAGGGTGAAGCCGCGCTCAAAGGGCCCATGTCATGGGAGGGGCAGGGCGGCACGGTGTATGAAATCTACGAGCGCAAGGTGCCGCGTGCGCACGAGCGTTTTGCGCTGACGCCCGACCGCACGGCGATTGGCCGCGTGTACGACCAGCGTTTTGGCAACGCCGTCAATGAAGGCAAGTTTCCGGTCGGGGTGTGGGCGCAAGGCCAGACGCGCCGCTACAACACCACCTATTTTTCGCCGCGAGGCGTGCGCAACGAGACCTCGACGGTCGAAATTGAAAAACTCTCGTGCACGTATGAGGGCGTGCCTGGCGCCGTGCAGTACGGCTGGAAAACCAGCAGCGGCCTGAGCTATGGCTATATCTATGTGCCCGGCAAGGGGCTTGTGCATGTCATGACGCGGGCCGGCGGCCGCTGAAGCCCGGGTTCCGGCACCAGCCGGCTGCGCCGATCCGCCCGTGGGGACGGTTTCATACCTGTCAAAATCGCCGGCATGGAACTAGTTACCTTTCTCATCGATTTCATCCTTCACGTCGACAAGCATCTGGAAGTCTTTGTCACCAGCTATGGTGCATGGGTCTACGCCCTGTTATTCCTGATTATTTTTGTGGAAACCGGCGTGGTGGTCATGCCGTTTTTGCCCGGCGATTCACTGCTGTTTGTGGTGGGCGCGATGTGCGGCGTGGGCCTGATGAGCTATCCGCTGACGCTGGGGCTGCTGTTTGCGGCAGCGGTGCTGGGCAACCAGTCCAATTACACGCTCGGTCATTATTTCGGCCCCAAGGTCTTCCAGTGGGAAGATTCAAAATTTTTCAACAAAAAGGCGTTTAACCAGGCTCACGCCTTTTACGAGCGCTATGGCGGCATCACCATCATTGCGGCGCGTTTCATGCCTTTTCTGCGGACTTTTGCCCCTTTCGTGGCCGGTGTGTCGCAGATGACGCGCAGCAAGTTCACGCTGTACGACATCACGGGAGGAGCGCTCTGGGTGGGTGGCATTGTTACAGCGGGTTATTTTTTCGGTAATGTGCCGTTTGTGAAGACGCACCTGGACAAGATTATCTGGGCCATGATCCTGATTCCGGGCTTGTTTGTCCTGTTTGGCGCCTGGAAGGCCCGCCGCCAAGCATCGCAGGCCTGATGCACCCCGGCTTGGCCCGGCTCAGCCGCCGACCTTGAGAAACAGGTCCGGATCGGGTGCAAAGTTGGCGTGCAACGGCAGCAGGGCGCCGCCCAGCGCGCGGGCGTCCGGGCCCATGTCGCCGGCGATCACCGTGGCTGGCCACAGGCCTTCCCAGTTGTAGCGGCCCAAGGCTTCACGGGTGCGCTCGATCAGCTGCAGCAACAGGGGCCGGCAGAACGAGCCGTCCATCACCACGGCATCAATGTCCAGAAAGGCCGTGGCGCTGACCACGCAGTGGGCCATCGCATTCGCGGCGCTGGCCACCCAGGCGCTGGTCTCCTGGTCAAACGGGGGCTGCAGGGCCCGCTCGTCGTAGGCCGCGGCCGGGTCCAGCCCGTGTGCCACCAGGCGCTGCTCCAGCTCCCACAGCGAGGCATGGCTGATCAGTTGGGGCGGCGCGTCGGGCCCCTGCGCCACCTGCAGGGGTAACGAGGCCACGGCACCGGCGTTGCCATGGATACCGGCATGGGGGTGGGAGTTGATGACCAGGCCCCCGCCAACAAAGGTGTCCACAAACAGGTACAGAAAACTCTTCAGGTCGCGTCCGCGGCCGGCCACCAGTTCGGCCACGCAGGCGGCCGACGTGTCCTTGGCAAAGTTCACCGGCAGGTCGGCCATGGCCTGGACTTCAGTGCCCAGGTCGATGCGGTTCCAGGCGTCCGACTGGTCGTCCGACAGCCCCAGCATCCGGTGCCAGCCGCCGAACTGGAACGGTGCGGCGACGCCGACCCCGACCAGGCGCGGGGTCAGCGGGCCGAGCTGCTCGCGCAGGGTGCGCAGGTGCTGGCCTATGGTGGGAATCAGCGTACCGGCCTCGGGAAAAGGGTAGGTCACCGACAGCCGCTGCCGGACTTTGCCGGTGAAGTCCACCAGCAGGGAGTCGGTGCTGCGCCGGCCTATCTTGATACCGACAGAAAAGGCGCCGTCCGGATTCAGCGCCAGGGGCACCGAGGGCTGGCCGATGCGTCCACGCACGCGGTCCTGACGGATCAACAGGCCGTCTTCCTCGAGCCGGGCCGTGATCAGCCCTATGGTCTGGGCGGTCAGACCGGTCAGGCGGGCCAGGTCGGCCTTGGGCAGGCTGCCATGCAAGCGCAGGGCCTGCAGCACCACGCGCTCGTTGAACTGGCGCATGCCCACCTGGTTGGAGCCGCGCGGACGCAGCAAGCGCGGCGGCGCAGGGGAAATGGCCCCAGGGGCGGGTGAAGCACTGGCTCGTGTCATGGCCGCAGATTCTCGCCGATCACGCCCTTGCGCAGGATGAAGTTGCCAAAGGGCTGCAGCTCACCTGTCACCACGATGGCATAGGCCCGGCGCACCCGGTCATAGAAGGCATGGCGTTCGATGGCTTCGGCCTGCTGGTGCGCCAGCAGGTTCGGCGCCAGCTGCGCCAGCACCTCGCGCTGCAATCCCGAGCAATAAGGTGCCTCGGTACCACTGACCTGCATGTAGGCCACCGGGTGGTCCACATCTTCGGCCAGAGGCAGCAGGGAGATCACGGCCTGCGCCGTCCGCGCCATGCCGTGGCCGGGCAGGCGCAGCACGGGCTTGCCTTCTCCCAGGCTCATTGCCGTGAAGTTGGCATCGGCCAGCACGAGCGCATCGTCGTGGCCCATTTCGGCCAGCAGCTTGAGCAGCTCGGGTGTGAGCAGGGGGTCGATGCCCTTAAGCATGGGGGAACCTCATGGGTGCGTTGAGCTCAGGCAAGCGCGGCCTCCGGCAGTTCTCCGGCCGTCTTGGCGCCCGTCATCACGGCCACGGTATCGCTCATGCTGATGGTCCTGGGGTTGACGACTGCCGCACGGCGACCCAGGCGCTGGATGTGGATGCGGTCGGCCACTTCGAATACATGCGGCATGTTGTGGCTGATCAAAATCACGGGCAGGCCCTTGTCGCGAACCCGGCGGATCAGCTCCAGCACCATGTTGCCTTCCTTCACGCCCAGCGCTGCCGTGGGCTCGTCCATGATCACCACATGCTGCGCGAAGGCAGCGGCGCGCGCCACGGCCACGCACTGGCGCTGGCCGCCGGAGAGTGTCTCCACCGCTTGCGTCATCGATCGAATCCCGACCTTGAGCTCCTGCATGCGGGCAATGGCCTGCTCCAGCATCTGCTTTTTGTCGAGCAGGCGCAGCAGTCTGCCCAGGGCTCCGGGCTTGATGAGCTCGCGGCCCAGGAACAGGTTTTCGGCAATGCTCATGGCAGGGGCGACGGCCAGGTCCTGGTACACGGTCTCTATCCCGGCCCGGCGTGCATCGATGGGCGACTTGAAGCGCACCACCTTGCCGTCCAGCAGCAACTCGCCTTCGTCGGGTATGGTGGCGCCCGAGAGTGCCTTGATCAGCGACGATTTTCCGGCGCCGTTGTCGCCGATCACGGCCAGGATTTCACCGGCGCGCAGCTCGAAGTCGGTGCCGTCCAGCGCAGTCACCTGGCCATAGCGTTTGACCAGCCCCTTGGCCTGCATGATGAGAGGCGCTGAAGTGTTGAGCAAGGTGTTGGTGTCCATCAGCGTGGCCCTTTGCGCGACATTTGGTCCGCTGCTACTGCCAGAATCACCAAAATGCCGGTGATCAGTGTTTGATAAACGGAGGCGACGCCCATCAGTGTCAGGCCATTGCGGAACACGCCCACAATCACCGCACCCACCAGCGAGCCCAGGATGATGCCGCGTCCGCCAAACAGGCTGGTGCCGCCCAATACAACGGCGGTGATGGCATCCAGGTTTTCGGTTTGCCCCGCGTTCGGATCGCCTACGCCGGTGCGCGCCACCGACAACAGGGCAGCGATGCCGTAAAAAAGGCCCGCCAGCGCATACACGGTCACCAGCACACGGTCGACCCGGATGCCGGTCAGGCGCGCGGCTTCGGCGTTGTTGCCCACGGCGTATAGGTGGCGGCCCGGTGCGGTGTCCCGCAGCACGAACCATGCGAGGGCGTACAGGGCAATCATCGTGACCGTCCCGAGGCTGACTTCGGTGCTGCCCAGGCTGAAGGTGTTGCCCAGGGCGGTCATTTCATCCGGGAGGTTGGAAATGATTTGCGCGTTGGAGTAAATCTGGGTGATGGCAAACGCGATGTTCAGGGTGCCCAGCGTCACGATGAAGGGGGGCAGCTTGACGCGGGTAACCAGCAGGCCGTTGATGAGTCCAAACCCGGTGGTCACCGCTAGTCCGCAGATGATGGCCAGGTAAGGGTTGATGCCGTAGTTCACCGCGAACTTGGTCATGATCATGCTGCCCAGTGCCATGACCATGCCGCAGGACAAGTCGATGCCGGCAGTCAGGATGATCAGGGTCTGCCCGATGGCCAGGATGCCCACAACCATCACCTGCTGCAGCACCAGGGACAGGTTTTCACCGGTCAGGAAGCGGTCTGACTGGGTGGTAAAAAAGATGCAGGTAGCCAGCAGGGCCAGCCAGGGGCCGAGAGCCCCCCACGGGATGTGGCGTGAAGTTGAATTCATCGGTGAGCCCCTCGAAGTGATGGAAGAAACGGGGACGCGCTCAGGCGGTCCCGCCAACTCAAGGCCTGCATCGGGCAATCGCCGGGTCATTTGGTGCCCCAGCAAAGTTCCATGCCCGTGTTGATGTCCTTGCTGTCCACGCCGCTGACCGGCTTGGCCGAGATGAGGGTGACGCCGGTGTCGGTGTAGCCCGAGGACTTCTGGCCGTCCCTTGCGTATTTCACGCCTGCCGCCACGCCCAATGCTGCCATCTTCAACGGGTATTGCTGCGAGGTCGCGGTGATCATGCCGGCCGCCGCGTCCTTGATGCCCTGGCAGCCACCATCGACGGACAGGATGAGGACGCCTTTTTCCTTGCCGGCCTTCTTTAGCGCGTTGAAGGCGCCGGCGGCGGCGGGCTCGTTGATGGTGTAGACCACATTGATGTCGGGATTTTTCTGCAGGCAGTTTTCCATCGCGGTCTGGCTCTTGGCCCGGTCGCCAAAGCTGTCGGCCATGCACACCACGACAGGGTCCCGCGAGAGTTCGTTGGATTTGGCGTCCGCCGCGGGCAGGCCAAAGCCCTTCATGAAGCCGTTGTGCCGCTGTGCGCCCACCGGATGGCCGGGCAGCAGGTCGAGCGTGACAATCCGGGCGGGTTTTCCGGCCAGTGCCGCCCTGGCGTACTGACCCACCAGGACGCCGGCCTGGTAGTTGTCGGTGGCAAACAGCGCGTCGGCGCCGGCAAAGGGGCTGTCCAGCGCGATCACCTGCACGCCCTTGGCCTGCAGTTTCTTGACGGTGGGGGCGATGGCATCGCCACTGGCGGTGATCAAAATGGTCTTGGCACCGGCAGCTGCCATGTTTTCAAGGGCGGTGATCTGGCCTGCGGTGTCGCCGTCGGATTTTCCGGCCGCGGTCAGCAGCTTGGCACCGAGTTTTTTGGCCTCGGCCTCGGCCCCTTCTTTCATTTTGACAAAGAAGGGATTGGTTTCGGTTTTGGTGATCAGTCCGATCACCGGCTCGCCCGCAGCGAATGCGGAGGCTGCGACCAGCGCGAGGCTGGACAGCGCGAGACGGGTGGCGGTACGGGCGATGGCTGGTTTCATGCGAGTTGTCTCCGGCTTGATTTGATGTCTATGGTCGGGGTCAGGGCTTGCGACCGGGGGAAAGTACCCATTACCAATGGGCTTGAGGGAACTATAGTGGCGCTGTAGTTACTAAATCAAGTTGTTTTAGTTATGGAAAACCCTCTAATTATGGAAAACCCTGATAAAACTCCGCAGGTGGCCACGGCCGGCGAAGCGCTCATCGATTTGATCCTGCAGCCCGACGGGCGCTACGAGCCCTGCATTGGCGGCGCGGTCTTCAACCTGACGCGGGCGCTGGCCAGACAGGACATTGGCACGCTTTACCTCAACCCCCTGTCGGGAGACCGCTTCGGCCGCCAACTGGCGGCGGCCCTCGTCAGCGACGGCGTGCAGCTGGCCCATCCGCAGCCGGTGATGCAAAGCACCTCGCTGGCGCTGGTGGGGGTGGACGACAAGGGTCACCCCGACTATGCCTTTTACCGTGAGGGTGTGGCGGACCGTGCGATCTCGGCGGAACGGCTGATCCAGTCGTGCCGGCAAGCGCCGGCGCTGCAGATGGTCTGCACCGGGGCGCTGGCGCTGGCGCCGGAGGATGCCCAGCACTACCTGCCTTGGCTGCGCACGCAGCGTGAAGCGGGCACGCTGGTGGTGGTGGATGCCAACCTGCGCCCCTCGGTGATGCCGGACCTGGAGCCGTACCGGCGCCATGTCCAGGCCGTGATGCAGCAGGCCGACGTGCTCAAGGTCAGCGACGAAGACCTTGAGCACCTCGCAACGCCAGGAGGAGATGCGCTGGCGCGCGCCCAGCACCTGCTGGACGCGACGTCGGCCCGCCTGCTGGTGCTGACGCTCGGTGCGCAGGGCGCCTGCCTGCTCACGCGCGACGGCCAGCAGTGGCGGGCGCGCGAATCCCGACCGCTGGAGGTGGTCGATACCGTGGGTGCCGGCGACTGCTTTCTAGCCGGCATGCTGGCCGCATTGCTAACGCCAGATGAGATGGGGCGAGGCTTGGCTGCGGCTGCCGCTGTGCGGGCGCCGCTGGACGACGCGGCGGGCCGCAGGCTGCTCGCGCATGCCCTTGCCAGCGCCAGCCTTTGCGTCATGCGCCGCGGCTGTGTACCGCCGACACGGGTACAAGTGCAGGCCAGGGTCAAGCAGGCGCCCTGCGCGTTTGGCTTACCCGGCGCCTGGTCCTGATGTGCCGCGCCGCGAATTCACGCTGTACGACATCGCGGGAGGGGCGCTCTGCGTGGGCGCCATTGTCACGGCGGGTTATTTTTTCGGTAATGTGCCGTTTGTGAAGACGCACCTGGCAAGATCATCTGGGCCATGATTTTGATTCCGGGCTTGTTTGTGTTGTATGGCGCGTGGAAAGCCAGACGCAACGCCAGTGCGGCAAGCTGAAGTTTCCGGCAATCCTGTGTGAATCCGGCCTTGCCTGCGGGTGAGAAATAACCCGGGCGCGTCAACCCGGGCAATGTCCCTATGACGGGATTTTCATCAATGGGGTGGTTCGCGGGCAGCGCTACGGTCAGATGCCGCGATCCCGTCGTCCGTCGGTGGTCCGTTTAGCGATTGTGACTGTCAATTGCGCCAGGGTGCTTCCGTTGATCTTGCGTTGATCTTTCATTGACAAGAGGTGCCAGCGAGGTGCCAATGCTGTCACAGCAACTTCATCTGCCTGTGTTTTTATCGAATCGGGAATTGTCCCAAAAACACCCCGGAGAGAAACGTATGGAAGACACCATCAATGCGTCGCGTCGCAGTCTTTTGAAGGGCGGCACGGCCGCTGTCGCTATCCCGTTCGTCGCAACGCTGCAGGCCTTTGCAGCACAACGCGCCGACGCCGCGCAGCCAGCGCCATCATCGATCGTCGGCCCTTATGGTCCGATTCGTCCAAGCAGGGACCTGAGTACCGGGTTGGAACTGCTCCAGCTTCCCGCCGGATTCAGCTATCGCAGCCTGTCATGGACGGGTGATCTGATGGCCAACGGGCAGCCGACGCCACGCGGCCATGACGGTATGGCTGTCGTCGCAGAACGTAACGGGCCAAAGGGCCCCGAAATCGTGCTGATCCGTAATCACGAGCTGGGTGAGGGCGCAGAAGTCATCGGTGCGGGCGCGCAGTATGACCGCAGCCAGGTTCAAGGCGGAACCACCAACATCACTTTCCGGCACGGCACCTCGGAACCGGCCCTCACCGTGCCGAGCCTTGGCGGTACGCTGGTCAACTGTGCCGGTGGCGTCACGCCATGGGGCACCTGGCTGACCTGCGAGGAAACCATCGCGGACCGTACTTCAGTGGGCGGAAGAAAGCACGGCTATGTTTTCGAAGTCACAGCCGACCCGTCACAGACAACAGGCCAGCCGATTGTTGAAATGGGCCATTTCAGCCATGAAGCGGTCGCAGTCGATCCCGCCACCAGCATTGTTTACCTGACGCAGGATGACCGCAACAAGTCGGGCCTGTATCGTTTTATCCCGCGCAATACCAGCATGCAGCCGGGGGCTCTGGCGCAGGGCGGCACTTTGCAGGCGGCGCGCGTCAAAGGCCAACCAAAAACGAGCCTGATTGTTGCAACGCTGGGTGACACGTACGAGCTGGAATGGGTCAACATCCAGTATCCGGACGCCGACCCGCAGGTGTACCTTGTGCCGGATGCGTCCGGCCTCGCTGCCGGCCCCTTTGTGCAGGCCTGGGACCAGGGCGCGCTGCGTATGAGCCGCGGCGAAGGTGCGTGGTACTTCAACCGCAAGATGTATTTCGTCGATACCTCGACGGGCAGGGATGCCGGCGGCCGGCCAGGACGCGGTGAGGGTGCAGTGTGGGAGCTCGATCTGGCGACGATGCGTTTGAAGGCGGTTTTCGTGTCCGGCAGTGCTATTGTGGGCAACAACCCCGACAACATCACCGTCAGCCCTCGCGGCGGCGTGCTGTTGTGCGAAGACGGTGGTGGCGTGGCGGACGAGTTCGGATTCGGCGATCGTCTGATGGGCCTGATGTCAAACGGCGCAAGCTACATTTTTGCGAAAAACAATGTCATCCTGACGCCGCAGGACATCACCAGCTCCGGCAAGAAAGTTGTGCCGGAAGACTACCGCGATCGCGAATTCGCAGGCGCCTGTTTCGATGCCAAGGGACAGACGCTGTTCGTCAACATCCAGACACCGGGTATTACCTTTGCGATCTGGGGACCATGGGCGCGCGGCACGCTGTAAAGCTGGTCGATTGGCAAACAAGAAGAAGGCGACTCGCTGAAATTCAGGAGCCGCCTTTGTGTCTTTGTGTCTTTGGGTCTTGTCTTTGTGTCTTTTGTGTATATGGCAGCGAGAGGATCCTCAACCCGCTGATCCATCCGCTCTGAACTGGCCCGCCCATCTGCCCCGTTCATCAGGTGCTTGCAGGCGGGCCGGCTTACCCCGCAACAGCGCGTCAACAGGGCAACGGCTTGTTATTTAGCGGTTTTTGCCGATCTCGTTACCGATCAACGCACCTGCGGCAGCGCCGCCCACTGTTCCGATCGTGCTTCCGCCGGTCACGGCACTGCCGGCTACGCCGCCAATGACTGCACCCGTGGCGGTACCGATTTGGGCATTGGTGGGATTGGTTCCGCAACCGGTCAGGGCAATCAGGCAAGCCGCTACCGCCGACATCAAGAGTTTCGCATTCATAGAGATACCTTTGTTAAGAGTTTCAGGCTCTTTCACGACCGACATCCATGTCTCTTCACGTTGCTTTGCTTTGCCTTGGCGTTTGCCTGTACCTTCAATGTAGGGCGGCGAAGGGTCTGGAGCTGTAGGAGAGGGGCGTCGCTGGCTGTCGGTTGGGACTGCACAAACCCCCGGCCAGGTCGTCGGTGGGGACGGATTACAGCGCGCGACTCCGCGCCAGTGGCGGGTTCCTGGCAAAGTAGCGGCTGATGCCGCGCATCAGCGCATCCGCGAGCTGGATCTGGTAGTCATCGCTGCGCAGCCGGGCTTCTTCCTCCGGATTGCTGATGAAGGCGGTTTCTACCAGCACGCTGGGAATGTCGGGCGCCTTGAGCACCGCGAAACCGGCTTGCTCGACCCGCGGCTTGTGCAGCCTGCCGACATGGCCGATCTCGCCCAGCATGGCGCTGCCCAGCTTGAGGCTGTCATTGATCTGCGCGGTGGTGCTCATGTCCAGCAGGGCCTTCTGGACCTGCACGTCCCGGGCCTTCACATTGACGCCGCCCACGAGGTCGGCGGAATTTTCCTTCTCGGCCAGCCAGCGCGCGGCGCTGCTGGAGGCGCCCTTGTCACTCAAGGCAAACACGCTGGCGCCTTGCGGGCGGGCGGTAAAGAAGGCGTCCGCATGGATGCTGATGAAAAGATCGGCCTGCACGCGGCGCGCTTTTTGCACGCGGATGTGCAGCGGCACAAAAAAATCGGCATCGCGCGTGAGGTAGGCGCGCATGTTCGGTTGCTGGTTGATGCGGTCGCGCAGGCGATGCGCGATTTGCAGCACGACATCTTTCTCGCGCGTGCCGCCGGGCCCGACCGCGCCGGGGTCCTCGCCGCCATGTCCCGGGTCCAGCGCCACGATGACGAGCCGGTCTGTCTTGCCTTCGGTCCGCCCCTTGCCAGCGGCCGCCATGTCGCCAGGCGGCCGGGCGGCGGGCAAGGGCAAGCGGTCGTCTGCAGAGCCAGCCAGCGGTGGGCTGCCCGATGGCTTGTCGCCACCGGCCACTGCGCCCGATGGGGCTCGTCCGGTCTGACGGGCGATCAACTCGCCCAGCGGGTCGGGGGCTGCGCTCGTGGATGAGCCGGCGCCGGCCTGTTTGTCGGCCAGTCGCTCGGCGATCAGGGCCTCCAGTGGGTCGATGGCCTGCGCCGGGTACAGGTCCAGCACCAGCCGGTGCTGGTAAGCCGCCACGGGCGGCAGCGTGAAGACCTGCGGCAGCATGGCCTGCTTCAGGTCAATCACCAGCCGCACCACGCCCGGTGCGTTTTGCCCGACGCGAATCCCTGAGATATTCGGATCGTCCGATTTCACCTTGGCCACCAGCTCGCGCAGGGCCGGAATCAGGTCTATGCCTTCAATGTCAACCGCCAGGCGCGGTGGCTCGGCCACAAAGAACTGCCGAGCCTTGATTTCACCGTCGGACTCGATGGTGACGCGGGTGTAGTCTTTGGCCGGCCAGACGCGCACGGCGACAATGGTGGCGCCGCGGGCAATGTGCTGCACCCCCAGCAGCAGGACCACGCCGCCCAGCTGCAAGGCGCTGCGCCGGTTGAGGTGGCGACCGCTTTTATTCGTCATGCCAGCAGTTCTGCGCCGGTAGCGCTGTGAGCCGTCGCTGTGACTGAACGGGACGTGTCACCCAGCACCTCCATCTTGAGCAGCAGGTCAGGCGGCGGCAAATGGACGCCCGCTTTCTCGGGCCACTCGACCAGCTTGAGCCCGGGGCTGGCGAAGATGTCACGGAAACCGGCCTCCTCCCATTCCCGCGGATCATTGAAGCGGTAAAAGTCAAAGTGCCATATCGACAGGCCCGAGGGATTCATGCCGGAAGAGGGCAAGGTGTAGGGTTCCACCACGGCATAGGTGGGGCTTTTGATGCGGCCCTTCACGCCGAGGGCACCCAGCAGGTGGCGCACAAACGTCGTTTTGCCGGCCCCCAGGTCGCCCTGCAGTTCAATCAGCGCCTGCCCGATCGCCGGTTGCCGCGCCAATGCCTGCGCAAAGGCAAGGGTCGCGGCCTCGTCTTGCCAGACAATGTTTTTTACAATCAGCGGGTGGACCTGAACAGTCATCAATTCAATCATCAATTTGTAAATCAAATTCAGACTTGGGCGCGCGAGCTTGGATTTTCGCAAATTGGCGTGGCCGGTGTCGATTTGTCATCTGCTGAACCCGGATTATCAGCCTGGCTGGCCGCAGGCTTTCATGGTGACATGCATTACATGCAAGCGCACGGGCTGAAACGGGCGCGGCCGGCTGAACTGATTCCCGGTACCGTGAGCGTCATCACGGCACGCATGGATTATTTACCCGCCGCCACATCGGCGGTGCCGGGTGAATGGCAGGCCATCGAGTTCAGCCGGCTCGGGCGGCCCACGGAAGGCATCGTCTCGGTGTATGCCCGGGGCCGCGACTACCACAAGATCATGCGTGCCCGCCTGCAAAAACTCGGCGAGCGTATCGCCGCGCACGTCGAAAAACTCGGCCACCGCGCCTTCACCGACTCGGCGCCGGTGCTGGAGGCTGAACTGGCTGCCCGCAGCGGCCAGGGCTGGCGCGGCAAGCACACGCTGCTGCTCAATCGCGAGGCGGGCTCGATGTTTTTCCTCGGCGAAATCTATGTGGACCTGGCCCTGCCGCCCAGCGCACCGGTCGCACCGCATTGCGGCACCTGCAGCGCCTGCATCGACATCTGCCCCACGCGGGCCATCATTGCTCCGTACAAGCTCGATGCCCGGCGCTGTATTTCCTACCTGACCATAGAACACGCCGGACCCATTCCGCTGGAGCTCAGGCCCCTGATGGGCAACCGCATCTATGGCTGCGACGACTGCCAGCTGATTTGCCCCTGGAACAAATTCGCGCAGCGCAGTGCCCTGCCTGACTTTGACGAGCGCGAAGGACTGACGGGGCAGCAGCTCGTGACCCTGTTTTCCTGGACCGAGGAAGAATTTTTGCGCTTCACCGAAGGCAGCGCCATCCGCCGCATTGGCCATGAACGCTGGCTGCGCAATGTGGCGGTGGCCATGGGCAATGCGCTGCATGCGAATGCGGGCGCCACAGCGATTCGGAGCGGTCTCCAAAGCCGCGTAGACCATCCCAGTGCGTTGGTGCGTGAGCATGTGGCCTGGGCGCTCGCCCCGCTATGACGCCAGCGTGATGTGCAACTGGATGGGCTCTGCAAGAGGTGTTAGCCCGTAGCGGGGACGTATGAACAAGGTGGCTTGATACGAGCCGGGATGACCCGGCATGTCGGTCAGCACAATGCGCGCCTCCTGCAAAGGTATGCTGGCCCGGACCTGCTGTGGCGCGTCGTTGTCCAGCAGCACGTATTACGAAAGCCAGGTTTGCAAAAACGCTTCGACATTGCTGCGGGTCAGGAAGCTGCCGATCTTGTGCCGCAGGATGGCCTGAACATGCCGGGCAAAACATGTTGCAGCCAGCAAGTGCGGCAGCGAGGCCCCCGCGGGCAGTTGCGTGGGTTGTGTCTCCAGAAGGTTGAGCTGGCAGGTTTCCTGGAGCGCCACAGGCCAGCCGTGCACCGAAAAGGCATTGGCAACAAGCGCGGTCAGCCAGCAGGCGGCATGGCCGTCCGCCGGTCTTGGCCCCACCAGGGCAATGAAGCGCGTTTCTTCGCAGTCCAGCCGAACGGGTTCTTTGGCCAGCGCGGACGGTGCCTGCGCAATCAGCGGTGCGTTGGTTTGTGCCGCCAGCCGGGCCAGGCGCGACAGCAGCACAAGGTCGTCCGCACCGTTGCCGAATTCATGCAGGCTGACCAACAGGCTGGCGGGTTGGCCCCCATACGTGCCCGACTGGGCTTGGTGAATCCGCTTGAATAAAAGGCTGTCACCGATGAGTCCCGTGCGGCCCAGATCCTGCAAAAGTTCCGGTTTGCTGGTGTCCAGCAGGAGAAGCGACAACGCGGGGCTGGTCTTCACGTTGAGCACCAGATTGGTCAGCGCCTTCCATGTGATGCCCGAACGCGCAAGCCGCGGCGCCTTGTCGCGCATGAACTCGCAAAAGCTGTCCCGGTCGATGCCTGCCATGGACCGCGATGCGTAGTCGACGGTTGCCGTCGTGGCCGAGTGACCCCCTGACAGGTCGGCAAGGAGCACCACCACGAAAGGCAGCTCCAGTGGCCGTAGCGTACCGGCCGTTTCCATGTCCGACGTAATTTTGACGCGCGGTGGTGGCAGGTGGGCATTCATGGACAGCATTGTCTGAAGGGGTGTTGCGCCTAGCGCAGCACGCCCAGCGCAAACGGCAAACTCACGATGCCCAACATGGTGGACAAGGTGACCAAGCCGGCCACATAACCGCCGTTGTAGCCCATGCGCGCCGCCAGCACATAGGCGCTGGAGGCCGTCGGCAGCGCGGAAAATGCCAGCAGGACGGTGCTCTGCGCGGCCGACAGCCCCCAGGCTTTCGTCAGGCCCAGGGCCACCAGCGGCAGCAGCAAATGACGTATCGACAGCACCGCGACCGCCAGTGTCTTGGCTTGCGACAGGTGGGCAAACTGCATGCCCGCGCCGGCCGCCAGCAGGCCCAGGGCCAGTGATGCGGCGCCAATGCGCGTGACCGTGGGCTCCAGCCAGATGGGCAGGGTGAAGCCCAGCAGGTTGGCCACGAGGGCGGTAGCAGTGGCCACGATCAGGGGATTGCGCACTAGTTCGCGCAGGAAGCCGCGCCGGGCGTGCCGCACCATGGGCCAGACCGCGGCCACGTTGAATAGCGGCACGCAAACGCCAATCAGCACGGCGATCAGCTGCTGGCCCTCACTACCGGCCAGCCGGTCTGCCAGGGCCAGGCCAATAAAGGAATTGAAGCGAAAGGCAACCTGGGCGCTGCCCGCGTGCTCGCGCTGGTCTATACGCCGGCCCAGCCAGGGGAGGTAAGGCAGGCTGTAGGCCATCGCAATGCCCGACAGCCCCAGCAACAGGCCGGCGCCGATCAGGCTGGAGGCGGCCCCCAGATCCAGCGGACTTTTGATGATCGACTGGAACAGCAACACCGGAAACAGAAAGTAATAAACCAGGCTCTCCACCTGCTCCCACACCTTGCGGTTGAGCGCGGTGTAGCGGCAGACCAGGTAACCACAAACAATCAGGGAAAAGTCGGGAAAAAGAAGTTGCGCGTAGTTCACCCGCCGAGAATAACCGCAAAGCCTGCGGTGTTCGGGTTTGCCCTTATGCGTAATCCACAGCAGGCAGGCACGTGGCTTGCGTATACCATTCCAGCTGTTTTGATTTTGAAGGACTTCACCATGCAACGTCGTTATCTGTTTGCCTTGTCTGCTGTTTATGCGCTTACCCTGGCCGTCACGGCAGGCCCCGCATGGTCGCAGGCATATCCCAACAAGGTCATCAAGCTGCAGGTGCCGTTTGCACCGGGCGGCACGACCGACATCGTGGGGCGGGTGATTGCCGAGCCACTGGGCAAGGCGCTGGGCCAGACTGTCATCGTCGAGAACAAGGCGGGCGGAGGCGGCGTGATCGGCGCCACTGAAACAGCCCGTGCCGTGCCCGATGGCTATTCGCTCGGCGTGGCCACGGTGTCCACCACCGCGGCGAACCCGGCCATCAACCCCAAAGTCCCCTACAACCCGCTGACGGACTTCACGCCCATCATCAACATCGCGGCCACCCCCAACATCATTGCGGTGCACCCCAGCTTTCCCGCGAGGACCTACAAGGAGTTTGTGGCCGAACTCAAAAAGAACCCCGGCAAATACTCGTATGCATCATCCGGCACGGGCGGCATTGGCCACCTGCAGATGGAGCTGTACAAAAACCTGAGCGGCACGTTTGTGACGCACATTCCGTACCGCGGCGCGGGGCCGGCCTTGAACGACACAGTGGCGGGCCAGGTGCCCATCATTTTTGACAACATTCCTTCGGCTTTGCCGTTCATCCAGCAAAAGCGCCTGATTCCGATCGTGGTCGCCGCGCCGCAGCGCCTGGCGGCGCTGCCCGATGTACCAACCTTCAAGGAGGTGGGCCTGGAGCCGGTGAACCGCATGGCTTACTACGGCATCCTGGGACCCAAGGGCCTGCCGAAAGAAGTGGTTGACAAGGTCAGCGCCGGGGTGAAGAAGGCGCTGGAAGACCCGGCCGTTCGCAAGCGCATCGAAGACACTGGCTCGCTGGTCATTGCCAACACGCCCGAGCAGTTTTCAGCGCAAATCAAGGCCGAGTACGAGGTCTATAAAAAGGTGGTCGACACGGCCAAGCTCAAGCTGGAGTGAGCCGGGCTTCTACCTACAGACCACAAGCCGCCTCCGGGCGGCTTTTTCGTTTTGGCATGTTGGCGCCCGGCAGCCCGCAGGAAATCCATTTCCAACCTGTGCGCCCGGCCGCAGCGACGGGTTCATCAAACGGGAAATCCGGGCCTGGTTGATGGGGCTGATCAAGCTGGCGGAATCGACGCTCGCGGCAATCGCAAAGAGAGGCGTACCATGGCGATCCGTGGTACTTACACCATTTACACCTCATGAGCCCCGATCACCGCATTCTCCAGGGAGTCGGTCGATTGAACTCGTTGAGCGCGATGCAGTATTGCACGCGCTTGAAGACCGTCTGCATTCCGTCGCGCGCGGCACCGGCCACACCGCCCTGATCGCTGGCGAGGCTGGCATAGGCAAGACCAGCCTGCTCAATGCGCTGGCCGAAAGACGTGGAGAAGCCAATTTGTGGTGGGGCGCCTGCGACGCGCTGCAGACCCCGCATCCGCTCGCCCCACTGCAGGATATCGCGCGCTCCTCGGAGGTCCGGTTTCGCCCGTTGCTGGGTGGCGACGGCAGCCGCGCAGCGCTGTTTGAAGCCGTGCTCACGGAGCTCCAGCAGAGCCGTCGTCCGACACTGGTCGTGATCGAGGACGCGCATTGGGCCGACGATGCGACGCTGGATCTCCTCAAGTTCCTCGGCCGGCGGGTCGATCGTGCCGCCTGCCTGCTGGTCATCTCCTATCGAGACGACGAGTTGACCCCAGCGCACCCGCTGCGGCGCTTGCTGGGCGAGTTGCCGGGCAGCCTCGTGACCCGGGTGGATTTGCCCAGGCTTTCGCCAGCGGCGGTCGAACGCCTCGCCCGCTGCGCCTTGCGGTCGCCGGACGGCATCTACTCAGCGACGCACGGCAACCCGTTTTTCGTGACCGAGCTGCTCAGGCATGGCATCGACGGCGTGCCGCGCAGCGTGCAGGATCTGGTTCTGGCAAGGTTCGCGCGACTCAGTCCGGGCGCACAGGCTGTCGTCAAGCTCGCGTCCGTCGTTCCTGCGAAGATCGAGCAATGGCTGGTCGAGGCACTGCTCGGAACGAACGTCGCCCTGATCGAAGAGTGCTTGAACTCCGGATTGCTGACGACCGCTGCCTCGGCACTGTGCTTTCGTCATGAACTGGCGCGGGTTGCGATCGAAACATCGCTGTCCGAACCCGTTGTACGCGCACTGCATGCGGACGTCCTGGATGCGCTGGTGCGAGAGGACAAGCCGCTTGTCTCGCTGGCGCGCCTGGTACACCACGCCACGCAGGCCAGCGACAGCGCCGCCGTGCTGCGCTATGCGCCTGAAGCGGCACGCCAGGCGCAGCAGCGCGGGGCGCACCGGGAGGCGGCCGCCCACTACCGCACGGCGCTTCAGTACGCGAAAGGCGCAGGGGAAGCCGACGAGGGCCAACGCGCCGCCTGGCTCGATGCCTACGCGCACGAATGCCAGCTGACCGACCAGTTGAACGAAGCCATAGCCGCGCGTTTGCGCCTGGGCGAGTTGCACCGACGGGCAGCCAACACCCTGGGCGAGGCGGAAAATCTGAGCCAGCTCGCCCTGGTCTATGTGCTGGCCTTGAGGAACACCGACGCCGATGCCGCAAGCCGCAGGGCGATCGAGCTGCTCGAGCCGCTGCCGTCCGGCGTACAGCTGGCCGGCGCCTACCGTGTGGAAGCCCAATTGCGCATGCTCAATCGAGACTGCGAGGTTTCGGTTGCCTGGGGCAGTAAAGCTCTCCAGCTTGCCGAGCTGTTCGGGCATCGCGAAATTCTTGGCGCTACCGTCAGCACGCTCGGGACTGCCACGATGTTCATCGATTACGACGCCGGTTGCGCGCACCTGCAACGCGCGCTGGACCTGGCGCTTGCCGACGGACTGCACTACATCGCGGCCAACACCTACAGCAATCTCGGCTCGGGATCCGGTGAACTCTTCCGGCTGCGTGAGGCGCAGCGCTACCTCACCCAGGCCATCTCTTTTGCACAGCAGCACGAGATCGACTTTTACCGCAACTACGCGACGGCCTGGCTGGCGTTGTGCGAGATGTATCTGGGCCGCTGGGACGACGCGGCTGAACATGCGCTTGACATCGTCCAGCAGACCACTCATCGCACCACCAGCCGCATCATGGCCCTCGTCGCGCTGGGGCGTTTGCGAGCGCGACGAGGCGATCCCGGTGTGGCTGAGACCCTTGATGAGGCATTGGAGCTGGCCCTTGCCAGCGACACGCTCCAGCGCATCGCCCCGGTACGCGCGGCCCGTGCCGAAGCTGCCTGTTTGCGTGGCGATCTGCGCGCAGCCGCTGAGGAGGCGCGGCCGGCGTTGATTCTCGCCACCCAGCATCGACATCCATGGTTCACCGGCGAGCTGGCCTATTGGATGCAGCGTGCGGGGGCGCTCGACGTCGCGCCGCTGCCTTGTGCCCAGCCGTTCGCCTTGCAGATCGCCGGCCGCTGGCGTGAGGCGGCGACTGCCTGGGCGGACTTGGGCTGTCCCTATGAGCAAGCGCGCGCCCTGAGCGAAGGCGATGTGAGTGCTCAACTCCAGGCATTGACACTGTTCGAGCAACTGGGTGCACGACCGGCAGCGGACGGGTTGCGCCGGCAGTTGCGCGCTGCGGGGTTGCGGGGCCTGCCCAGAGGAATGCGACCCTCAACACAGACGAATCCGCACCAGCTCACCGCACGCGAAATCGAGGTCCTGCGGCTGTTGTGCGAAGGGTTGAAGAACTCGGAAATCGCTGAGCGGCTGTGCCGCTCGGTACGCACCGTCGATCACCATCTGGCGGCTGTCTTCACAAAGCTCGGCGTTGCGTCACGGACCGAAGCCGTGGCTGCGGCGCTGCGTGCGGGGATCGCATCCCAATATGGGCAAGGCAAGACGGCAATCTAGGCAAGTCCGCCGTGGGCGCTGACGATGCGGACACCTAAGCTGAATTCGACGGTGAATTTCCGCCGTTTCAATTCAAGGAGCAGCTATGCCACGCTACATGGTCGAACGAACTTTTCCCGACGGCTTGCGGATCCCGGTCAATGACCAGGGCGCACAAGCCTGCGGTACCGTGGTCGAGAACAACGCCAAGAGTGGCGTGACCTGGATCCATTCCTACGTGAGCCAGGACTTGCGCAAGTCGTTCTGCGTCTACGATGGGCCGACGCCCGAAGCAATCCGCGAAACGGCGGGTAAAAACAACCTGCCAGTCGGCAGCATCACCGCGGTCAGTGTGCTCGATCCGTATTTCTACCGGGGCTGAAGACCGCGCCTGCTGACAATCCGGCCGCTCATACCTGCCCGTACCGCATCATCGGATCGCCGACGCCGGCTGGAATTGTCACGACAAGCCGCCTTCGGGCGGTTTTTCTTTTTGTTATCGTCGGAGCATGCAATCTCAGAGCCAGTCCAGCATTGATGGGTTTATCGACGCCTTGTGGCTGGAAGACGGCTTGTCGAAAAATACGCTGGCGGCCTACCGGCGCGACCTGTCGCTGTATGCGACCTGGCTGGCTGCCCCAGCGCAAAAGGGGCGCAAGCTCGACGAGACGGTTGAGATTGACCTGAACCGCTACTTTTCCACCCGGCACGCCACCACCAAGGCCACATCGGCCAACCGGCGCCTGACGGTGTTCAAGCGCTACTTTCGCTGGGCGCTGCGTGAGCGCCTGATCACGGTGGACCCGACGCTGAAACTGCAATCCGCCAAACAGGCCTTGCGGGTGCCCAAAGTCATGAGCGAAGCCCAGGTGGAGGCCCTGCTGGCTGCGCCCAGTGACAGCACGCCGCTCGGGCAGCGCGACCGGGCCATGCTGGAGCTGATGTACGCCAGCGGACTGCGCGTCAGCGAACTGGTCGGGCTCAAGACTTTTCACGTGGGCTTGAATGAAGGCGTGCTGCGCGTCATGGGCAAGGGCAGCAAGGAGCGGCTGGTACCTTTCGGGCAGGTGGCGCGCGAATGGATCGTGCTGTACCTGGCCGAGGCGCGACCGGCCATTCTGGGCGGTCAGCAGACCGATGACCTGTTTGTCACCAACCGCGGCCGCGGCATGAGCCGGGTGATGTTCTGGATGCTGGTCAAGAAGTACGCGCAGCTGGCGGGCATCCATTCGCCCTTGTCGCCGCACACCTTGCGCCATGCGTTTGCAACGCATTTGCTGAACCATGGGGCTGACCTGAGGGCTGTGCAGATGCTGCTGGGCCACGCCGATATTTCCACCACCACGATTTATACCCATGTGGCCCGGGAACGCCTGAAGGCGCTGCATGCGCAGCACCATCCACGGGGTTGAAAAGAGGGTGAACGGCGGGTTGGGGATCAGCGGTACATCAGCGGTACATGTAGTCGCGGCTGAAGGGGTAAACCGACTGGGCGCCCTTGACCCCCGCTTCACGCATGTCGCCCGTGGGGCGCGTGGCCAGCATCTGGTGCAGCGATATCCAGCCCTGCTCGAAACTCATGGCGCTGCCGGCCAGGTACAGGCGGTAGGCGCGCAGGGTTTTTTCAGCACGTTCGGCGCCGCCGTCTTCGGCGAGCACCTGGCGCGCTTCGTCCAGCCGGGCCTCCAGGGCGTCTGACCAGTCCCACAATGTTCGGCCATAGTGCGGGCGCAGGTTTTCCGTGTCCACCATTTCCAGTCCGGCGCGGGACATGTGCTCCAGCACGGCGCTGACGTGCAGCAGCTCGCCGCCGGGAAAGATGTATTTTTCAATGAAATCGCCCATGCCGGCGCCGAGCTGCCGGTTTTCCAGCCCGCCAGCCGTGATGCCGTGGTTCATGACCAGCCCGCCGGGTACCAGCAAACCCATGATCTTCCTGAAGTAGGCGTGCATGTTGGCCTGCCCCACATGCTCAAACATGCCCACCGAGGAAATTTTGTCGAAGGGCTGGTCTTCAGCCATCTCGCGGTAGTCGCGCAGCTCCATGCGAACGCGCCCCTCCAGGCCTTTTTGCTCGATTAGCCGCTGCACGTACGCATGCTGGTTTTTCGACAGCGTGATGCCGGTGGCATCCACGCCATAGTGCTCGGCCGCCCACAACAGCAGCGCCCCCCAGCCCGCCCCGATATCCAGAAAACGCTCACCGGGCCGGAGCATCAGCTTGCGGCAGATATGGTCGAGCTTGGCCTCCTGGGCTTGCGCCAGCGTCATGGCGGCATCGCGGTAATAGGCGCACGAATACACCCGCCGCGGGTCTAGCCAGAGCGTGTAGAAGGCATCTGAAACGTCGTAATGAAACTGGATCTGCGCCGCGTCCCTGGCCGGCGTGTGGGCCGCCATGGACTTGGCCCGGCGCAGCAGGCCGGACCACCAGCCCATGTCGCTTTCCACCGGGTTGCCCGGCAGGAGTTTGGTTACCGCGCGCATGACATCGCGCATGGCGCCTTCAAGCTGCAATTTGCCCTCGACATACTCTTCGGCCAGGGCGCCGATCTGGCCGGCTTTGAGGCGGGCGATGCTGGACCAGTTGGAAAACGACAGCTTGACCGACGCGTTGGCCGAACCCAGGCGCTGGCCCTGGGGTAATTCGAGGGCGACGTCCGCGGGCAGGCTCGTCATTTGCGATTGGATGTCTGGAACCAGGTGCCGGATCATGCGCAAACTCCTTTCGGTGCGTTTACAGTCTAGCGTGCTTTAGCTCTTTTTGCACATATAAACCTGTTAACTTCATGCATTTGCGCTCAGTAGGGCCAATTCAGCAGCGTCAAATCCGGCGTCGCGACGAGCTTCCAGGTTGAGTGGGCCCTTCAGCCGGGGGGCGCCGTATTGTTTTGCCAGGACCGCATAGGTGGCGACCGGGTCCAGGCCGCGCTCGGCGCACAGGAACCGGTACCAGCGGTTGCCGATGGCCACATGCCCGATTTCGTCACGCAGGATGATGTCCAGGATGTCGACGGCGCGCAAGGCGTCGGGCGTGCCGACCCGGCGCAGCTTGGCCTGCATGGGCGGCGTGGCGTCCAGCCCGCGTGCCTCTAGCGTGCGCGGCACCAGCGCCATGCGCGCCAGTACGTCGCCTTCGGTTTTTTCGGTCATGTCCCACAAGCCGGTGTGGGCGGGGAAGTCGCCGTAGCGGTAGCCCATGGCTTGCAGGTGGTCGCTCAGCAGGCTGAAGTGCTGCGCTTCCTCCCCGGCCACTTTTAGCCAGTCCAGGTAATAGGCAGGCGGCAGCCCGCCGAAGCGCCAGACCGCGTCCAGGGCCAGATTGATGGCGTTGAATTCGATGTGGGTCACCGCATGGAGTAGCGCAGCCAAGCCTTCATGGGTGAAGGGGGAGCGCTTCGGCACATCCAGGTGGGAGCGCAATTCCGGCCGTGCCGGGCGCCCGGGCAGGCCGGCGGGGGCCTGTAAATCTGCCTCATTTGCTACCAAAAGTGAAGCTGAAAACGCTTGTATGGCAAGGGTAAGCTTCACTTTTTCCTGTGGATCGGGCTCCAGCAGCGCCTGCAGGGCTTGCTGGTGCAGGTCTGCGGAGGGTGGCGGCTTGGCAATCATGGCTGGATTGTCGGCGATAGCGCCGTTTGCGGCCGCAGACGGCGCAGACAGTAGGGCGAGTGGTTACTTACAATCGGGGCAATCCCTTTCCGACGATCACCTGTTCAAGGACTTTCATGGCCATTTACCAGCTGGGCGATTCAGCCCCTACCATTCACGAGTCAGCCTGGGTGGCCGAGAACGCGCAGGTCATCGGCCGGGTGACGCTGGGTGAGGGTAGCAGCGCCTGGTTTGGCGTGGTGATCCGTGGCGACTCGGAAAACATCGCCATTGGCCGGGGCACCAACATCCAGGACAACAGCGTCCTGCACGCTGACGAGGGGGTGCCCTTGACGATTGGCGACCACGTCTCGGTCGGTCATCAGGTCATGCTGCATGGCTGCACCGTCGGCGACGGCACGCTGATCGGCATCCAGGCGGTGGTGCTCAATGGCGCGAAAATCGGCAAGAACTGCCTGGTCGGCGCGGGTTCGCTGGTGACCGAGGGCAAGGAGTTCCCCGATGGCTCCCTGATCCTGGGCAGCCCGGCCAAAGCGGTGAGGCAACTCTCGCCGGAGCAGATCGAGGGTTTAAAAATGATCGCGCAGCACTATGTAGACAATGCCCGGCGTTATAAGGCCGGACTCAAGAAACTGGCCTGAACGGTACCTAAAGCATGACTACCCCAAATACCCGACCCTCCCAAACCACGCGTGGGGGCTCTTCAGCCCAGCAGGGGCCGCGGGACTGGCTTTGCCAGACCGCAGGCGCAGCGGCCCCCTCGGGGGGCAGCGCATTACACGAAGTGAAAAGCGTGGGGGCCTAATGTCCGAACTTCATAAATTCCTCTTTGACGGCCTGCCGGTGCGCGGCATGCTGGTACGCCTGACCGACTCCTGGCAGGAAATCCTCACGCGCCGGAAGGCCGCCGGGGGTTATCCGGTCGAGGTGATGCACCTGCTGGGTGAAATGACGGCGGCAGGCGCCCTGATGCAGAGCAATATCAAGTTCAATGGTGCGCTGATTTTGCAGATTTTTGGCGATGGCCCCGTCAAGCTGGCGGTGGCGGAAGTGCAGCCCGACCTGAGCCTGCGCGCTACCGCAACAGTGACGGGCAGCGTGGATGCCGGGAGCTCCTTGAGCCAACTGGTCAATGTGAACAACCAGGGGCGTTGCGCCATTACGCTGGACCCCAAGGACAAGCTGCCGGGGCAGCAGCCTTACCAGGGCGTGGTGCCGCTGCATGGCGACCGGCGTGAAAAGATTGAAAGCCTGGGCGAGGTGCTGGAGCATTACATGCTGCAGAGTGAACAGCTGGACACCAAGCTCATCCTGGCTGCTGACGGCAAGGTTGCTGCCGGCCTGCTGATCCAGCGTTTGCCGGTGAAAGGGCAGGGCAACCTGGAGGGCCGGGGCCGGACTGACAGGGACACCAATGAAGACCAGATCGGTCTTAACGAAGATTACAACCGGATCGCCATGCTGGCCGGAACGTTGAAACGCGAAGAACTGCTTGGCCTGGATGCCGACACTATCTTGCGCCGCCTGTTCTGGGAGGAGCAGGTGACCCGCTTTGAGCCGGCAACGCCCAGCTTTTCCTGCAGTTGCTCGCGCGATCGTGTGGGGAACATGCTGCGCAGCCTGGGTACGGAAGAGATCGAGAGCATTATTGAAGAGCGCGGCAAGGTAGCCGTCGGCTGCGAGTTTTGTGGCGCCCAGTACGACTTTGACCCCGTGGATGCGGCGCAAATCTTCCTGAGCCAAAGCAAGCAGCAACCACCCACCCAGACAGTGCAGTAACGTAACCCCGGGATGCGCTCCTGGCGTTGAGCAGCCCCTAAACCGGGCGTGCGCGCCCGGCCAGCAGATCGCTCAGCAGCCGGTGCTCGCACTGCGGGTCGCTGCATTTGTCGCACACCCATACCCAGGGCCTGGTTTTGCCGGCGTTGTCCGGTCCGCCCGCTGCACCGTGGCTTTGTCGCAGGCGCTGGCCGGCCGTTTTCAGCAGGGGCTCCAGAGCGGCGAGTGCATGGGCGAGGCGTTCCTCCGCCGAACCGTAAATCACCTGGTAAGGCATGCCGGCCTGTAGCAGTGCGGTGCGAATCGACTGGTCTGCAGCTTCCCTCACTTCATTCATCTGGGCGGTGAGGGCTGGCAAATCCCCCCTGTCGGGCCAGCGTACCGGGGGCTCCAGCCCCATCAGCAGAACCAGGTCGTAGCCGGCCAGGCTGGCGGCAGGCAGGGGCGCGGGGACGATCACAACACAGGCAGAGGCGGCGCAGGCCGAGGTCTTCAGCGCCTCGTCCAGGGCGGCCGCGAGGGCGGATTTACCGGTGTGTGGGGCGCCGACCAGCGCAAGTTTCAGCACGGTGTAGCCTGGTGATGCGGAAAATGGGATAAGCGGGGCAGCAAGTGGGACAAAGGGACAACCTCAACCCGGCCCGGGCTACCGAAGGGCGTTGCGCCCGCGGTCGCAGAAGGCGTTGACGGGTGATTATTTTGTGATCTGCACAAAGATCTCATTGGGCTTGACCATGCCCAGTTCCACGCGTGCTTTTTCCTCGACCATTTCCAGGCCTTCCCGCAGGTCCCTGACTTCCGCTGCCAGCTGATCGTTGCTGACCTGCGCTTGCGCATTTTTGGCGAGTTGCTCGTCCAGCCGCTGCTGCATCTCGCGCACACTTGGAACGCTACCCCGGCCAATCCAGAGTTGCGCATGGAGCAACACCAGCAGCGCAATCAGGATGGCAGGGATGAAGCGATTAGCCAAGGTTTAGCCACAAGCCGTAGAAGTGGACGTGGTCAGGTCAACGCAGGTTGTAGAACGCAGCGCGGCCTGGATAAGACGCGATGTCACCCAGGTCTTCCTCGATGCGCAGCAATTGGTTGTATTTGGCCATGCGGTCAGAGCGGGAGAGCGAGCCGGTCTTGATCTGGCCGGCATTGGTGCCGACCGCGATATCGGCAATGGTGGAGTCTTCAGTTTCGCCCGAGCGGTGGCTGATGACGGCGGTGTAGCCGGCGCGCTTGGCCATCTCGATGGCGGCAAAGGTTTCCGTCAGCGTACCGATCTGATTGATCTTGATCAGGATCGAGTTGGCGATGTGCTTGTCGATGCCTTCCTTGAGGATCTTGGTATTGGTCACAAACAGGTCGTCGCCGACGAGTTGCACCTGTTTTCCCAGGCGTTCGGTCAGAATTTTCCAGCCATCCCAGTCGCCTTCGGCCATGCCATCTTCAATGCTGATGATGGGGTACTTGTCGACCCAGGTGGCCAGGATGTTGGTCCATTCGGTGGCGTCCAGGCTCAGGCCTTCGCCGGCCAGCACGTACTTGCCATCCTTGTAAAACTCGGAGGCCGCGCAATCCAGGCCCAGCGCAATCTGTTCACCCGCGACATAGCCGGCCTTGTCGATAGCCTCCAGAATCATCTGGATGGCCGCTTCGTGGCTGGGCACGTTGGGCGCAAAGCCGCCTTCGTCGCCGACGGCCACGCTCATGCCCTTGTCGTGCAGGATTTTCTTGAGCGCATGAAACACCTCGGCACCGTAACGCACGGCTTCGCGAAAGCTCGGCGCGCCGATGGGGATGATCATGAGCTCCTGCAGGTCAAGGTTGTTGTTGGCGTGCGCGCCGCCGTTGACCACGTTCATCATCGGAACGGGCATCTGCATCGCGCCGCTGCCGCCGAAGTAGCGGTACAGCGGCAGGCCGGCTTCTTCAGCCGCTGCACGCGCAACTGCCATGCTGACGGCCAGCGTCGCATTGGCGCCCAGGCGGGACTTGTTGTCCGTTCCGTCCAGGTCAATCAGCGTACGGTCGAGAAAGGCCTGTTCGCTGGCATCGAGGCCCAGCACGGCTTCGGAGATTTCCGTGTTGATGTGCTCGACGGCCTTGAGCACGCCCTTGCCAAGGTAGCGCGATTTGTCGCCGTCGCGCAGCTCGATGGCTTCGCGCGAACCGGTGGATGCGCCCGAGGGAACTGCGGCGCGGCCCATGACGCCGGACTCCAGCAGCACGTCGCATTCAACGGTGGGATTGCCACGGCTGTCGAGAATTTCACGGCCAACGATATCAACAATTGCGCTCATTTATGTTCTTTCAAAATCAGAAAACAAAAATCAGAAGACTAAAACTACACACCTTCAACCAGCACCATGCGCATGACGGCGATGCCCTGGCGCGACTGACGGGCGGCCTCGTACTCGGCCGACGTATTGAAGGCCCGGGCTTGCTCCATGTCGGGAAATTTCAGCACAACAAGGCGGCTTGGCGACCAATCGCCTTCAATCACCTCGACCTTGCCGCCACGCACGCAAACTTCGGCGCCGTGCACTTGCATGGCAATGCTAGAGAGTTTTTTATAGGTTTCGTATTGTTCGGGGTTCGTAACTGTAACGTTGGCAATGATGTAGGCACTTGGCACGTTCAGGCTCCGAAGCTGTTTTCAAGGTAACCGTTTTTCTTGGTCACGCGGTCCAGTTCCAGCAGGGTCTCGAGCAGGGCTTTCATGTGCTTGAGCGGCACGGCATTGGGGCCGTCGCTCAGGGCCTTGGCCGGGTCGGGATGTGTTTCCATGAAGAGGCCGGCCACACCGACGGCGACTGCGGCGCGCGCCAGCACCGGAACCATTTCCCGCTGGCCGCCGCTGCTGGTGCCCTGGCCGCCTGGCAGTTGCACCGAGTGGGTGGCATCAAACACCACGGGCGCGCCGGTCTCGCGCATGATGGCCAGGCTGCGCATGTCGGACACCAGGTTGTTGTAGCCAAAACTGGCGCCGCGCTCGCAGGTCATGAAGTTGTCTTCGTTGAGGCCTTTTTCACGTGCCGCAGCCCGCGCCTTGTCGATGACGTTTTTCATGTCACCCGGCGCGAGGAACTGGCCTTTTTTGATGTTGACCGGCTTGCCCGATTGCGCCACCGCATGAATGAAGTCGGTCTGGCGACACAAAAACGCCGGGGTTTGCARCACATCGACCACAGCGGCGACGGCAGCGATGTCGGCTTCGGAGTGCACGTCGGTCAGGATGGGCAGGTTCAGCTCACGCTTGACCTTGGCGAGAATTTCCAGGCCTTTCACCATGCCGGGGCCGCGAAAACTGGTGCCGCTGGAGCGGTTGGCCTTGTCGTAGCTGGACTTGAAGATGAAGGGGATGCCCAGTGATGAAGTGATTTCTTTCAGCGTGCCGGCCGTGTCCATCTGGAGCTGTTCGGACTCCACCACGCAGGGTCCGGCAATCAGGAAAAACGGTTGGTTCAGACCAATGTCAAATCCGCATAGTTTCATGGTCAGGCCACCGCCTTCAGGGGCTTGGCCGCGGCTTTGCCATCCTGGCCGGCCTTGACGCGGTGCTCAAGCACCGCCGCAATGTAGGCATTGAACAGCGGATGTCCAGCCCAGGGGGTGGATTTGAATTCGGGGTGAAACTGCACGCCCACGAACCATGGATGTACATCCTGCGGCAACTCCACGATTTCAGTCAGCTGTTCGCGCTGCGTCAGCGCCGAAATGACCAGGCCTGATTTGCGCAAGGCGTCGAGGTAGTTGACGTTGGCTTCATAGCGATGGCGGTGCCGCTCGGTCACCACATCGCCGTAGATGTTGTAGGCCAGCGAGCCTTTGGCAACATCCGAGCTTTGGGCGCCAAGCCGCATGGTGCCACCGAGGTCGGACTTGGCGTCGCGCGTCTTGATGGTGCCGTCGGCGTCTTTCCACTCGGTGATGAGCGCGATGACGGGATTGGGGGTGGCCGGGTCGAACTCGGTGCTGTTCGCGTCTTTCAGGCCTGCGACGTGGCGCGCAAACTCGATGGTGGCCACCTGCATGCCCAGGCAGATACCGAGGTAGGGCATTTTGTTTTCACGGGCAAAGCGGGCGGCGCAGATTTTGCCTTCGACACCGCGCACGCCGAAGCCGCCGGGCACCAGAATGCCGTCGAAGCGCGCCAGGCGCGACACGTTATCGGGTGCAATGGTTTCGGAGTCGACATACTCGATGACCACCTTGGCATGGTTTTTCATGCCGGCATGGCGCAAGGCCTCGTTGAGCGACTTGTAGCTGTCGGAGAGGTCCACATACTTGCCGACCATGGCAATGTTGACCTCGGTCTTGGGATGCTCGGTTTCATACACCAGATCGTCCCAGCGCTTGAGATTGGCCGGGGGCGTGTTCAGGCGCAGCTTGTCGCAGATCAGGCCATCCAGCCCCTGCTCGTGGAGCATGCGCGGGACCTTGTAAATCGTGTCCACGTCCCACATGGAAATGACACCCCACTCGGGCACGTTGGAGAAGAGGGAGATTTTTTCACGCTCTTCCGCCGGAATGCGACGGTCTGCGCGGCACAGCAGCACATCGGCCTGAATGCCGATTTCACGCAGCTGCTTGGCTGTGTGCTGCGTCGGCTTGGTTTTGAGTTCGCCGGCGGCTGCAATCCACGGCACATAGCTCAGATGAACAAAGGCGGTGTTGTTGGGACCCAGCCGCAGACTCATCTGCCGCACGGCCTCCAGAAAGGGCAGGGATTCAATATCGCCGACGGTGCCGCCTACTTCGACAATCGCCACATCGACAGCATCAGCGGTTTCATAGCCGGCGCCCCGTTTGATGAACTCCTGAATCTCGTTGGTGACATGTGGAATGACCTGTACGGTTTTTCCCAGGTAGTCGCCGCGGCGTTCTTTCTCAAGCACGCTTTTGTAAATTTGGCCCGTGGTGAAATTGTTGGCCTTGCGCATGCGCGTTTCAATGAAGCGCTCATAGTGGCCAAGGTCCAGGTCGGTTTCCGCACCGTCGTCGGTGACAAAGACTTCACCGTGCTGAAAGGGCGACATGGTGCCGGGATCCACGTTGAGGTAGGGATCCAGCTTGATAAGAGTGACTTTGAGGCCTCGCGATTCAAGGATCGCAGCTAAGGAGGCTGAGGCGATTCCCTTGCCCAGGGAAGACACCACACCGCCGGTGACGAAGACAAATTTGGTCATGTCAGGTACGAACCGCAAGTTCGCAGAGGTGGTAAACGGAGATTATACGGGTTGGCCGCACAACGGCCGCCAGCCGAGGCGCTAAAACCCGGGCTTTCCTGTGATGGGCGCATCGCAAGGCAGTGAAAAGCGTGGGGGCTCTTCATCCCAGCAGGGGCCGCGGGACTGGCTTTGCCAGACCGCAGGCGTAGCGGCCCCCTCGGGGGGCAGGGAGTGGAGCTACACGCAGTGAGCGAGCGTGGGGGCCCTAGAAGTGGTAGCTCTCCAGCCCAGCAGGGGCCGCGGAACCGGCTTAGCCGGGCCGCAGGCGCAGCTGCCCCCTCGGGGGGCAGCGCATTACACGAAGTGAAAAGCGTGGGGGCCCTCCAGCTGCTACATTGCGAAACATGACAAATCAAGCCAATCCCGTGGAAAGCGGCGTGCCCGGCGGTGAAGCACTGGACCTGGCCGGCAGGCATCTGGTGCTGGGCCTGTCGGGCGGTATCGCCTGCTACAAGTCGGCCGAGTTGTGCCGTGCGCTGATCAAGGCGGGCGCCACCGTGCAGGTGGTCATGACGGAAGCCGCCGAGCAGTTCATCACACCTGTCACCATGCAGGCGTTGAGCGGCCGGCCGGTTTACACCAGCCAGTGGGACAGTCGCGAAGCCAACAACATGGCGCATATCAACCTGTCGCGCGAGGCCGATGCGATTTTGATTGCACCCATGAGCGCTGACTTCATGGCCAAGCTGCTCCATGGCCGTGCCGATGATTTGCTGAGCCTGATGTGCCTGGCCCGGCCCATCGACAAGGTCCCGCTGCTGGTGGCGCCGGCGATGAACCGCGAGATGTATGCGCACCCGGCAACGCAACGCAACTTTGTTCAGCTTGAGGCCGACGGCGCCAGGGTGCTGGGCGTGGGCAACGGCTTTCAGGCGTGCGGGGAAACGGGTGATGGCCGCATGCTGGAACCCGAGCAACTGCTGGAAGACATCATTGCCTTCTTTGCGCCCAAGGTGCTGGCCGGCCAGCGCGTGCTGGTTACGGCGGGACCCACTTATGAGGCCATTGACCCGGTGCGCGGCATCACCAATCTGTCCAGCGGGAAGATGGGGTTTGCCATTGCGCGCGCCGCGCGTGAGGCGGGTGCCGAGGTTACGCTGGTCGCCGGCCCGGTGGGCCTGCCCACACCACGGGGTGTCACGCGCATTGACGTGAGATCTGCACAGAATATGCTCGATACCGTGATCGACCGGGTGCAGGGTGCTACTGTTTTCATAGCTACCGCGGCTGTGGCCGACTGGCGGCCTGCGGCACCATCAGCCCAAAAGATCAAGAAAGACGGATCGGGCCACGCGCCGCAACTGGGATTCACGGAAAACGCGGACATCCTCGCCACCGTTGCCAAGTCTGCCGCCGCCCGGGCGGGCAAGCTGTTTTGCGTGGGCTTTGCCGCAGAAAGCCATGACCTGGCCGAGAACGCCCAAGCCAAGCGCCTGCGCAAAAACGTACCCCTGCTGGTCGGCAACATCGGGCCCGATACTTTCGGACAGGACCATAACGCGCTGCTGCTGGTTGACGAGCAAGGCAGCACCGAGGTGGCCCGGGCGTCCAAGCTGTCGCTGGCACGCCGGCTGGTTCAGGAAATCGCTGCCAGGCTGGCGGCGCCGGCCGCTTCGACCCGGAAAGGGTGAGCTGCTTGATACACCCCTCCGATACCCCTCCTGATGGCGATTTCGCGCGGTATGTCGAACGGCTGACCAGCGGAAATATTTCAGCCGGCGCGCGCCCGGACATGTTCAAGCCGGAGCAGGGCGGACAGGCCAATGCGCCATTTTCCGCGAGCTCTGGCATGCCCTCCGTCAAGGCTGCCCTTGAACCTTTTGCAGGAATTTCTTTCCTCACTCATCTGAAGTGGGTGTTTGTGGCGTGGATAGGAACCCAGGTGCTGGCCAGGCTGCTGCCCGGAGCAGGCTTTCTGTTTATTCCCTTCCTGCTGGCCTATGCTGCGTGGGTCGTGTTCAGGGTTGGTGCTCCCTCCCTGCGTGCCTCGGTCAAACGTTTTGCAGACATGGCAGATACCGCAAGAACCGCTGCCGAAATATCCTCTCATCCCCAACAAGCCGAACGCAAACACAAGTCATGAAAATAGACGTCAAGATTCTGGATTCCCGCCTTCAGGGCAATCTTCCTCACTACGCCACGCCCGGCAGCGCAGGCCTGGACTTGCGCGCCTGCCTGGATGCGCCGCTGACGCTGGGCGCCAATGCCTGGCAATTGGTGCCGACGGGCGTCGCGATCCATCTGTGTGATCCGGGCTATGCGGCGCTCATTTTGCCGCGCTCCGGACTGGGGCATAAACACGGCATCGTGCTGGGTAATCTGGTGGGCCTGATCGACAGTGACTACCAGGGTCAGTTGATGGTCAGCGCATGGAATCGCAGCGATGTGCCTTTCACCATCGAGCCCATGGAGCGTATCGCGCAATTGGTGATCGTGCCGGTTGCGCAAGCGAAGTTCAATGTAGTCACCGAATTCCCCGCGAGCGAACGCGGTGAAGGTGGTTACGGGTCCACCGGTAAAAACTGAGGACCGAACTGAAGGCCATATCGCCCTGGGTTCGTCCGGCGTCAGGTTTTTCTTACGCCGCCGGGCAGCCCTCTCCCACGCCGAGTCAGCCTGGGGCCCCACCTTCGGCTTTGGCGATTGCGCATGTAATCAGTTAGAGACTCAAGCAATCCGCACGCTAACTGCACGCCATTGGCGCAAGGTGGCGCCGGCTGGTTGCATAAGGTCCTCAACTTTCTTAACAGGAGACTTCCATGCGTCAACCTTCCCGATATATTTCAACCACTGCTTCGGTGCTTGTGCTGGCGGCTCTGGCTGCCTGCGCGGCTCCGCCCATGAGTTCATCGGAACCGGTGTCGACCTATCCCAGTTCGTCCTACCCGACCTCGTCCTATCCTGCCCAGTATCCGCAGGGTAACTACACCGAGTTTGGGCGTGTCACCAACGTGGAAGTCCTGCGGACCTCGGAGCCAGGCAGGGGCTCCGGCGTCGGTGCGGTCATCGGCGGTGTGGCCGGTGCGGTGGTCGGCTCTCAGATCGGCGGCGGTAGTGGTCGCACTGCCGCCACGGTGGTCGGCGCTGTAGGTGGCGCTGTGGCCGGCAATGCCATTGAGAAAAGCCAAAGCACGACTGTTCGTGAAACCTATCGTATCTCGATCCGGCTGGACAACGGCAGCACCCGCGCCTACGACGTGCCTGCATCCGGAGACCTGCGCGTTGGTGATCGCGTCAGGATAGAGAATGGACAGATTTACCGTCTTTAAACCGGCTCCAAGCCGTCTTCAGGGCGGGTCAAGGTAAGAATAAGAGCGGTGGCAGCATTTGCTGCGCCGCTCTGCAACCCGCGCTCACTCTGAGTGGATCAATGCAATGTGTCGTTGCCGCTCGTCAGCGATTCCAGTTTGAAAAAACCGGTGCCGAGAGAACCCCGTCCAATTTCCTGTGCGGTGGCCTCGCGCACAGACTCTACTTTCATCGCCAGCCGGATCGCAATGCCGGCCAGGGGATGATTGCCATCCAGTACCACATGCTCCGGGTAGATTTCCGTCACGGTGTAAATGTGGTTGTGCGGAATTTGTCCGTTGGCGCCGGCCGGTAGCGCTGCGCCATCAAAGGTCATGCCTTCTTCCAGTTCTGCGGGGAAGATGTTGCGGGCTTCCAGAAAAACCAGGTTTTCGTCATAGTCGCCGAAGGTGTTTTCGGGCTCCAGATGCAGCTCTAGCTTGTCGCCGGCCTCGTGGCCTTGCAGGGCCTCTTCAATTTTGATCAGCAGGTCATTGCCGCCCAGTAAAAACTCGACCGGCTCGTCCAGTTCATCGAGCATATCGCCCAGGGTGTCTTTCAGCGTCCATGTCAGGGCTACGACGCATTGCGGGGTGATTTTCATCCGACAATTGTCCCATGGATGTAAATCAAGCTCTAGACCTTCTCGCCGGTTTGAGTCCGGCCCGATTCATGCGCCAGTACTGGCAAAAAAAGCCTCTTCTTGTGCGTCAGGCCATTCCCGGATTTCAGCCTTTGCTCAGTCGCGCAGACTTGTTCACGCTGGCTGGGCAGGAGCATGTCGAGTCCCGACTGATTGCCCGTCAGGCCCAGGGGTGGCGCATGAAGCAGGGGCCGTTCGCGAGGCGAAGCCTGCCGCCATTGAGCCGGGATGCCTGGACGCTTCTGGTGCAGGGGGTGGACCTGCACGATGCGCGCGCGCATGCGCTGTTGCAGAAGTTTCGTTTTGTGCCGGACGCGCGGCTGGATGACCTGATGATTTCGTTTGCAACGCCGGGTGGGGGCGTGGGGCCGCACTTTGACAGTTACGATGTTTTTTTGCTCCAGGCCAGCGGGCGCCGGCGCTGGAAAATTGGACAGCAAAAAGATCTGACCTTGCAGCAAGGGGTGCCGTTGAAAATACTGCAGAACTTTGAACCTGATGAGGAGTTTGTCCTTGAGGCGGGCGACATGCTTTACCTGCCGCCACGCTATGCACATGATGGTATTGCCGAAGCTGCGGCAGGCGGAGACGGCGAGGCTGCAGACTGCATGACCTATTCCATCGGTTTTCGGGCACCGGCGCGGAACGAGCTGGCTGCCGAACTGCTGCATCGCCTGGCGGAGTTCAGCGAAGACGAGCCCGAGCCGTCCTCCGGCGAGGGGCGTCGGCGTGCCAGTCCTTCACCGAAAATTTATTGCGACCCGCGCCAGACGGCAACCGCGACGCCTGCGGCGCTGCCTGAGGGGCTGGCGAAATTCGCCGGGCAAGCGGTCCTCGATGCGCTCAAGGATCCGCTCGCCCTGGCTTGCGCACTGGGGGAGTACATGACCGAACCCAAACCTTCAGTCTGGTTTGAGGCTCCCCTTCAGGCTTGGGCGCAGGACGCTGTCAAAGCGGGCAAAGCCGGCATTTGCCTTGATGCGCGCAGCCGGATGATGTATGACAGCGACCATGTGTTCATCAATGGAGAAAGCTACCGTGCCAAAGGCACCGATGCCGCCCTCATGCGCCGGCTGGCCGACCAACGCGGTCTGTCGGCCAGCGAGTTGCGCAGGGCAAGCACGCCTGCTCTTGCGTTGCTGGCGGATTGGCATGAGGCCGGCTGGCTCCGGCAGAAACTGCCGATGGGGGGCGGCACCTGAAGTGCGCCCCATCAGTTTGAAGGAGGAAGTCTCATGGATTCTCAAACAACGCCCACCGAGCCACCCGTGTTGCTGGAGGGGCGCTTCAGTGGCCGCACCGAGTTCACCAGCCTGGTTCGGCAGGCCTTTGCAGCGGCCGCTGCGGAGGGCTGGCGTGAAATCATCGTGTGCGACCCCGGCTTTGAAGACTGGCCTCTGGGTGAGCGCGTGGTGGTTCAGGCGCTGAATGACTGGTCCAGAGCGGGCCGCAGGTTCACGATGCTTGCTAAAAATTACGATGAGGTGCTCCGGCGTCATGCGCGTTTTGCGGCGTGGCGACGGACCTGGGCGCACATTGTGGACTGCCGTGGAAGTGCTTCCACGCCGGCTGATGACATGCCCAGTGCGCTATGGGCACCCGGTTGGGTGTTTGAAAGGGTGGAATTGGCGCGCTGCACAGGGACAGCAGGCTCTGAAGTGGTCAGACGGGTTGCGCTGAGGGAACGCCTGAATGAGCGGTTGCTAAAAAGCTCGCCAGCCTTTCCGGCGACCACGCTGGGACTGTAGGTGTGTGCGGGTGTGTGTGGTTTTTACGGTTTTCGGCTTGATTCCGTAGGGCGTTTTGCCGCCTAAGGGTTTTCAGGCTTGCAATAACCGGCATATAATTTATAGCTGGGTAGAAAGAGCTCGAGTCCTTTCCCCAGTCAAACATGACCTGAATTTTTGATTCAGGTTGCCTTTGACAGTTTCCGGAAATTGTTTTCTAAATTCATCAAGGATCGTAAAAATGAACAAGTCACTCGTTTTGGCAGCTATTGTTGCCGCTGTTGCTCTGGCTGCTTGCGGCAAAAAAGAAGAAGCTGCAGCACCTGCGCCTGCACCAGTTGCCGCACCTGCGCCTGCACCTGCTGCTGCTCCCGCTGCTGATGCCGCTGCTGGTGCCGCTTCGGCTGCCGCTGGCGCCGCTACGGCTGCTGCTGGTGCCGCTTCGGCTGCCGCTGGCGCCGCAGACGCAGCGAAGAAGTAATTCTCTTCAGCGAGTCGAAAAAAGCCGCCGCAAGGCGGCTTTTTTTATGGTTCATACAGTTCATGATTTCCCGGCAGCTTGCCCAGACCCCGGGAATGATTGCTTCGTCACGTCGCGTTGTCAGATCTGTAGCCAGCAGCTCCCGTCATCGGGTTTCGCAACGATGATGTCGTCTGGCGCGCAGGACAAAGCCTGCGCCATGACGTCTTGAACCAGGGCGGGCCGGTTGTTTTGCGCGCTCAGATGGGCTGCCACCAGATGCTTGAGGCCCTGGTGGCGCACCGCGCGGGCGATGTCTGCCGCTGCGGTGTTGGCAAGGTGGCCGTACAGGCCGCCGACCCGCCGCTTCAGAAATGCGGGATAGGCCGATTGAGCCAGCATCTCGGTGTCGTGGTTGCACTCCAGCAGTAGCGCATCGCAGGCCTTCAGGTGCCCCAAGACGTGTGCCGTCGCATGTCCCAGGTCCGTCAAAATCCCCAGCTTCGCCGAGCCATCCGTGCAGGTGAGCTGCAAGGGCTCCCTGGCGTCGTGCGGCACCGTAAAAGGCGTGAGCTGCAGTCCCCCGAGGTCAATGGCTTCACCATCTCGTGCCGTGCGGAGCAGGCCGTCAAAATCCGGCGAGCCGGTAGCGGCATGGGTGCCATGGCTCATCCAGACCGGGATGCGGTAGCGCAGGGACAGTGAGCGCGCGCAACCAATGTGGTCGCCATGTTCATGGGTAATGAAGACCGCGTGGATGTCTTCCGGTCGAAGCCCGGCCTGGCCAAGCCGGTACACGAGGTGCTTGAGCCCCAGCCCGCAATCAATGAGCACCCGAAACGGCAGCAGGCCCAGGGCTTCCACCAGTGTGGCGTTCCCCGAACTGCCGCTGCCCAGGCTTTTGAATCTCAGCACCGGTGCCGCAGGCAGTGATGGGACTGCAAACCGCGGCCTTATTTCAGGTCGTCGGCAATCACCTGAACAATGCGTTGCGCATTGGCTGACGATTCAGGCGCGCCCTGGGCATTGAGTACCGATACCGTGGTGCTTTCGCCCTGGCTCTTGACCGCAATGCGGTACTTCAATGGCGCTGGCGCAGCTGGAGAGCCACTGAACAGTTTGCTGAAGAATCCGGGCTCGCTCTTGTTGGCGCCGGGTTCGATATAGCGTACAAAATAGACGCCCTGGCTGCGGTCGCGGTCTTCCACGGTGAAGCCGGTGCGGTCCAGTGCCAGGCCCACGCGACGCCAGGCGCGCTCGAAACCTTCGTCGATCTGCACGACGGGAAGATTGTTCACGACGGTGGAGCGGGATGTCTGTTTCGTGGCGCCTGCTGCAACGAGGGCCCTGGACTGTTCCTGCGCCACGCCCAGCTTCACCATCAGGCGGCGCAGAAACTCGGCTTCCAGTTCGGGATCGGCAGGGCGCGGTTGCCAGACTGTGCTGTCGCCTGTCACGGCATTGCCGCTCTTGGCGCCGGTGATCACCTCCACCATGCCGCGATGGCTGATGAAAATCTCGGTGCCGCCGTCTGACCGGCGTTCCAGCCGGGTGCGGAACTTGTCGCGTTCGCCGGTGGAATAGGCGCCATCGAGAATTTTTCCCAGTGCGCTGCGAATGAAGTCCTGAGGCAGCTTCGCGCGATTTTCGGCAAAGTCCGTTTCCATGATGCCCAGGTTTTCCTGGTCTTGAGCCAGCAAAAAACCGCTTTCCAGCCAGAAGTCACGCACGGGTCCCCAGAGCTTGTCGGCAGGCCGGTTGATGACCAGCCAGCGCTGGGTGCCCGCGCGCTCTACCCGGACGTCACCTACCGCAACGGCTGCCGTCGGCGCGGTCTGGGGCGCGGCCTGGCCTACCTGATAGCTGCTGGCGGTCACGGCCGTGCCGGGCACCACATAACGGCTTTCACGGTTGAGCTGGGTCAGGTCGGGAGGAATATCCAGCGAGGGCGCTTTGGTAGCGCTCGATTTGTAATCGATACGTTCGCCTTCCATGACATCCCTGATGGTGGAGCAGCCCGCGAGCAGGCTCACGGCAACCAGTGCGGACACGGTTAGCGCATTTTGGGTGGTTGCAAAGGCAGGGCGTTTTGGCAAGTTCTTCACTGGGGTTCCCTTAAAAATCAGATCAGGCCGCTGGCGCGCAGGGCGCCTTCCACGGCAGCTTCGTTGGATGGGTCAAGCGGCGTCATGGGTAGTCGCAGCGCGCCACCGCACAGTCCCATCCGGGCCATGGCCCATTTGACAGGAATCGGGTTGGCTTCGACAAAAAGGTTTCTGTGCAGGGGCAGCAGTTTGAACTGCAACTCCATGGCCCGTCTGGCGTCTCCCGCCACGGCAGCCACGCACAGCTCGTGCATCAGGCGTGGCGCGATGTTGGCTGTCACGCTGACGTTGCCCTGTCCGCCGCAAAGCATCAGCGCCACGGCGGTCGGATCATCACCGGAGTACACGGCAAACCCCTGGGGGACTTCCTTGATCAGCCACTGTGCGCGCTCGATGTTGCCGGTGGCTTCCTTGATGCCGACAATGCCGGGCACTTGGGCCAGGCGCAGCACGGTGGCATGCGCCATATCGGCTACGGTGCGGCCGGGCACGTTGTACAGAACGGTGGGCAGGTCGCCGACAGCCTCGGCGATCGCCTTGAAATGCCGGTACTGGCCTTCCTGGGTGGGCTTGTTGTAATAGGGGACGACTTGCAGCTGGCAATCGGCGCCCACCTGCTTGGCGAACCTGGCGAGCTCGATCGCCTCGGCCGTGGAATTGGCGCCGCAGCCGGCCATGATGGGCACGCGTTTTTTCGCCTGCTCCACCGAGACGCGGATGATTTCGCAGTGCTCTTCGACGTTGACGGTCGGGGATTCGCCGGTGGTGCCGACCACGCCTATGCAGTCGGTCCCTTCGGCGATGTGCCAGTCCACCAGTTTGCGCAGGGTGGGGTAATCTACGCTGCCGTCATCATGCAAGGGCGTTGCCAGTGCAACGATGCTGCCAGTAATGGGTTTCATGTCTTGGTCTGTAGGTTCGCGGCCCTGGGGGGTGGTCTGGAAACAATCATAAAAAGGAGATTGCCGACCCGAAGAGCCAATCCTGCATTCTACCCAGAGGCTAGACCAGTCTATAGCGTGGGGGGACTGGGGATTGGGGTTGCAGGCCCCCGGGCAAACCCGGATGGCTTTCGGGTTCGCTGATCGCGGCAATGCGCTGGACGAAGCGTGGCTGCAGTCCCTGTGGGCCTTCCTCAAAGCCGTCCTCGAAAGCCACCACCCGCAAGCCGCGGCAGATCTCCAGCAATTCACCGGGACGCAACAGAAAATCGGGACGGGAGGGTTTTCCCACCGTTTCATTGCCTTGCGTAAAAGTTTCGTAAATCAGGACACCGCCCGGCGCCAAGCTGCGAAGCAAGGTGGGCATCAGCGGGCGCCAGAGGTAGTTGGTGACCACCACCGCGTCAAATTGCCGGCCAGCAAAGGGCCAGGGGCCATTTTCAATATCCGCCACCACCGCTTCGCGGGCCTGCGCCGGAATTGCGATGGATTCAATAGCCTCCTGTGACCTGTCTACAAGGACGACGGGGTGATTTTGTTGATGAAACCAGCAGGCGTGGCGGCCGCGGCCGCAAGCCACATCCAGCACCACACCGCCGTCTGCCACCAGGTGCGACCAGCGCTGTACCCAGGCCGAAGCCGGCTCTGTGCCGTGCAAGGTGCTTTGCTTTTGCAATGAGGTCATGGGGTTATTAAGGTTAATGGGATTAATTGGGTTAATGGGGTTAATGCGGTTAATAGGATTAATGGAGGTGTTAATAAGGTTAGTGAGGCTTGACCTCATCCTTGAGGGCGGCCAGCGCCATCGACTCGACCCGGGCTGGCGCCATCAGTTTGAGCCAGCGGCCCAGCCTGCCTTTGGCTGTCATCACCACCTCGTGGTCCCGTCGCGCCATGCCCTGCAGAATCAGTCCTGCGCATTCTTCAACGCTCATGGCCTGATCTTCCTTCAGGCCACTGGCGCCGGCTGGGGCCCCTGCCGCATTGAAGCCGCGATACCGGGTCTGCGTAGCGACCACGCCGGGATAGACGGTCGTCACGCTGACGCCGGCACCCTTCAATTCCGCGCGCAGGGCCTCGAAGAAACCCGTCATGGCAAATTTGGTGGCGCTGTAGGCGGTCCGGCCCGGCACGCCAATCAGCCCCGCGAGGCTGGAGACGGCCACGATGGCGCCGCGGCTTTGCTTTAAATGAGGCAGGGCCGCATGGGTGCACCAGACGCTGCCCCAGAGGTTGATGCGCATCAGTTGCTCGTACCAGGCCAGGTCTTCGGCTTTGACGTCTTCAAAGAGCGCCTGCGCCGACCGACCGGCGTTATTGATCAACGCGTCGATGCGGCCAAAGCGGGTGACGGCGGCGGCGATCAACTGCCGGCATTGGGCTTCGACCGAGACATCGGTTTTCACCACCAGCGTTTGGGCGCCGTGCGCCGCACATTGCGCGGCGACTTCCGCGAGCAAGGCTTCGTTGCGGGCAGCCAGCACCAATGCCACGCCGGTGCGGTGCGTTTGCGCCAGTTGCCGCGCCATCTCCGCGCCTATGCCATCGGACGCCCCGGTAATTACGATAGTTTTCATGGCTGCTTGTCCCCGTCGTGATTGGGCTTCAGGTCTCAATGGCCTGTACAAAACTGCGGGCAAGCCTGAAGCCGGCCTGAGGCAATCCTAGAAGCAGGCCCAGACCTGATTGGCCAGCGTGAAGAGAAAATCAGGCCGCGTGTAAAGGGAAAACACGCCCAGCGATGCGAGGATCGCGAGCGCCCACCAGCTGATCTTTTTGGCCACCTTACGCTCCCTGCGGCAGGCCGGCACGCGAAATCGGGGTTTCGCGCACCGGCAGGTTTACCAGTGCTGCAAACACACCCAGCGCAATGGCGATGTACCAGACAATGTTGTAGCTGCCGGTGCGGTCATACAGGTAGCCGCCCAGCCAGACCCCCAGGAAGGAACCGATCTGGTGGCTGAAGAAAATAAAGCCGCCCAGCATGGACATATGCTGGATGCCGAAAATTTGCGCCACCACGGCGTTGGTCGGTGGAATGGTCGACAGCCACAGCAGGCCCATCACGCTGGCAAAGATGTAAACGCTCGTGGGACTCAGCGGGGCGGCCAGGAACACGGCGATGACGATGGCGCGCGACAGGTAAATCGTCGCCAGGATTTTTCGTTTGGCGATTCTCTGGCCCAGCGAGCCGGCAACATAAGTGCCGAACACATTGAAGAGGCCGATCAGCGCCAGTGCATAACTGGCCACCTGGGGCGACAGGCCCTTGTCTTTCAGATAGCTGGGCATATGCACACCAATGAATACCACCTGGAAGCCGCAGACGAAGTAGCCGGCCATCAGCAATTGAAAGCTCGGGTACTTGAAGGCTTCCCGCAGTGCCTGCCCGATGGTTTGCTCGCGTTTGGCCGGCTTGCCGCTCGCAAACCCGCTCTCATGCAGCCCCAGCGCCAGGGGCACGATCATCAAAACTGCAAGGCTCAAGGCGAGCAGGGCTTCTTTCCAGCCCAGGCTGCTGATCAGGAAACCCTCGACGGGCACCATCAAAAACTGTCCGAACGAGCCTGCGGCCGCCGCCACACCCATGGCCCAGGAGCGCTTGTCCGAGGAAATATTGCGCCCGATGACGCCGTAAATCACCGCGTAGGTGGTGCCTGCCTGCGCCGCGCCAATCAAAACCCCTGCCGTCAGCGTGAACAGCATCCCCGTGGGCGACAACGCCATGCCCACGAGGCCCAGGGCGTACAGCAACGCACCGCCCACAATCACCCGGAAGGCGCCAAAGCGGTCAGCCGCCATGCCGGCAAAGATGCCAAAAACACCCCAGGCCAGGTTCTGCACGGCAATGGCAAAAGCAAAGGTCTCGCGCGTCCAGCCCTGCGCTTGGGTGATGGGTTGAAGCCAGAGGCCGAAACCATGGCGTATACCCATGGACAGCGTGACAATCGCCGCGCCGCAGGCCAGCACCTGAAGCATCGACAGGGTTTTGGAAGAAGAAGAAGAGGAAGAGGATGACGCGTCGGGAGGGGGAGCGGTGTTGGAAGCCATGGGCAGACTGTAACGAAAATGTCCACGAGGTGCTGGCGGCCGGGCGGTGCGCCGCGTGGCGGAACCGTCCGGCCCGGCGGGTTCGGTTAGTATGGCTGTATATTTGTACAGTTACTTTTGCGGCCCGGTCTACAATTGCCGCAATTTCCTCATCAGCCATGGCCGACAAACTATCTACCGCAAGCAACGAATATTCCGAAGGCTCGATCCGCGTGCTCAAGGGCCTGGAGCCCGTCAAGCAGCGGCCGGGCATGTATACGCGCACCGACAACCCGCTGCACATCATTCAGGAGGTTCTGGACAACTCGGCCGACGAGGCGCTGGCCGGGTATGGCAAAAAGATCAAGGTCACGCTGCACACCGACGGCTCGGTGAGCGTGGAAGACGACGGCCGCGGCATCCCGTTTGGCCTGCACCCGGAAGAAAAAGCACCGGTGGTCGAGCTGGTATTCACCCGCCTGCATGCCGGCGGCAAGTTCGACAAGGGCAAGGGCGGCGCCTACAGCTTCTCGGGTGGCCTGCACGGCGTGGGGGTGAGCGTCACCAACGCCTTGTCAAAACGGCTTGAAGTGATGTCTTACCGCGAAGGCATGGCCGCCCGGCTGGTGTTTTCAGGTGGCGATGTCATTGAAAAACTGCAGTTGCGCAAGGCTGCTGAAGGCGACCGCAAGTGCGGCACTTCCGTGCGTGCCTGGCCAGACGCCAAATACTTCGAGTCTGCCGCGCTGCCTATGGCCGAGTTGACGCATTTGCTGCGCAGCAAGGCGGTGCTGATGCCCGGCGTGACCGTCACGCTGACCAACGAGAAGACCAAAGAAACGCAGACCTGGGCCTACAAGGGCGGCCTGCGCGACTACCTGATGCAGACCCTCACTGCCGATCCGGTGATTCCGATGTTTGAGGGCGAGGGCTTTGCCGATGCCTCGCACGACAGTTTTGCCGAGGGTGAGGGCGCCCAGTGGTGTGTGGCCTTTACCGAAGACGGTCAGCCCATGCGCGAAAGCTACGTCAACCTGATCCCGACCAGTGCCGGTGGTACGCACGAAAGCGGGCTGCGTGATGGCTTGTTCACTGCCGTCAAGAGCTTTATCGATTTGCATTCGCTGCTGCCCAAGGGCGTCAAGCTGTTGCCCGAGGACGTGTTTGCCCGGGCCAGCTATGTGCTTTCCGCCAAGGTGCTGGACCCGCAGTTTCAGGGTCAGATCAAGGAACGCCTGAACTCGCGCGATGCGGTGCGGCTGGTGTCGAGCTTTGTGCGCCCCACGCTGGAGCTGTGGCTGAACCAGCACGTCGACTATGGGAGAAAACTGGCCGAACTCGCCATCAAGGCCGCGCAAACCCGCCAGAAGGCCGGCCAGAAGGTTGAAAAACGCAAGGGCTCCGGCGTGGCCGTGCTGCCGGGCAAGTTGACCGATTGTGAAAGCAAGGACCTTGCACACAACGAGGTCTTTCTGGTCGAGGGTGACTCGGCAGGCGGCAGTGCCAAGATGGGGCGCGACAAGGAAAGTCAGGCCATCCTGCCGCTGCGCGGCAAGGTGCTCAACACCTGGGAGGTCGAGCGTGACAGGCTGTTCGCCAACACGGAAATCCACGATATTGCCGTGGCCATCGGCGTCGATCCGCATGGCCCCCATGACACGCCGGACTTGAGCGGCCTGCGCTACGGCAAGGTCTGCATCCTCAGCGACGCCGACGTAGACGGCTCGCACATCCAGGTGCTGTTGCTGACCCTCTTTTTCCGGCACTTCCCCAAACTGATTGAAGCTGGTAATGTGTATGTGGCGCGTCCGCCGCTGTTTCGGGTGGATGCTCCTGCGCGAGGAAAAAAACCGGCGTCCAAGGTGTATGCCCTGGACGAAGGCGAATTGACCGCCATATTGGACAAGTTGCGCAAGGACGGCGTGCGTGAGAACGCCTGGAGCATCAGCCGCTTCAAGGGGCTGGGCGAAATGAGTGCGGAACAGTTGTGGGAAACCACGCTCAACCCGGACACCCGGCGCCTGTTGCCCGTGCAGTTGGGCAACTTTGATTTTCTGCAAACCGAGAGCCTGATCACCAAGCTGATGGGTAAAGGCGAGGCTGCTGCGCGGCGCGAACTGATGGAGTTGCACGGTGATGCCGTGGAGATTGATATTTGATGAATTTCCCCCTGAAGTTGTTTTCGCTTTTGCACCTGGCATTGGCATCCCGCGCGTTGGCGGGGATGCTGGCGCCGCGTAGCCCTGACCGCTGGCGCGCGCTGCTGTTGCCCATGCTGGTCATGATGCTTGCGGGTTTGCACGTCACTCCGGCCCGTGCCGATATCTGGGGCTATGTAGATGCCGGGGGCGTTGCCCACTTTTCGGCGATACGGCTGGATGAGCGCTATGAGCTTTTCTTTCGCGGGGCTGAAAGCTTCAGCGCAGGCAACAATGTTGCCAAAAGCGGCAAGGCAGTCGGCAACGGTGCCAACCGGGCCACCGGCGTGGCCGCTGCGCCGCCCAAGCTGCTTGCCTACTTTGATGTGTCTCCCAACTACAAGGCCGTCAAGCACCTGCTGCGCGAAGCTTCCGTCAGGCATGGCATTGACTACGAACTGCTGCAGGCCCTGATCGCCACCGAATCGGGCTTTGACACCCAAGCCGTCTCGCCCAAAGGTGCGGTGGGGTTGATGCAGCTGATCCCGCCGACGGCGGAACGCTATGGCGTCAGGGCCGACAAAAATTCCCCGATCCAGAAAAAGCTGACCGACCCCAAGACGAACATTCGGGCGGGTTCCAGCTACCTGAGCGACCTGATTGCCATGTTCCCCGGCCAACTGGAGCTGGCTGTTGCCGCCTATAACGCCGGCGAGGGTGCGGTGCAGCGAGCCGGTAACAAGATTCCCAATTACCCTGAAACCAAAAACTACGTCAAGACCGTGATGCAGCTCTATAACCACCTTAAGCCGCCCAGCATGATGGCGTCGCCCGGCCGGGTTCGCATGGAAATGATGGGCGGAGCAACCGGCCGCAGCAACATGGTGCCGCCCACAGTGGTGTCCACCGCCACGCCAGAGGTCCAGCCCGAGCAGAACTGACGTCACAATGCGCCGGGTGTTCAGCCCGGGAATGTTTGCGCGGGATGTGCCACCCACCAGCCCGGCGGCCTGAAAAACGGCTCCCCCCTGCATTTCTTTGTAGCCTTGTGCCGGCCGCACCAGTGTGTACCGGCATGCGTAACTCCACCTTACCAGCCAAGTCAAATTCAAGATGGATCTCTTTACACCGGACGCAGTAGCCCCGATCCCCGAACCTGCTGACCAGGACTCGCTCGCCGCCTATGCGCAGCGCGCCTACCTGGAATACGCGCTGAGCGTCGTCAAGGGCAGGGCGCTGCCCGACGTGTGCGATGGCCAAAAGCCCGTGCAGCGGCGCATTTTGTACAGCATGGCGCGTATGGGCCTGGGCTTTGGCGGCGCCAATGGTGCAAGCGGCGCCAAGCCGGTCAAGAGCGCGCGCGTCGTCGGCGACGTGCTCGGCAAATACCATCCGCACGGCGACCAGGCGGCTTACGACGCGATGGTGCGCATGGCCCAGGACTTCAGCCAGCGTTACCCGCTGGTCGACGGCCAGGGTAATTTCGGTTCGCGCGACGGCGATGGCGCGGCGGCCATGCGCTATACCGAGGCCCGGCTGGCACGCATCACGACGCTGTTGCTTGACGAACTCGATGAAGGCACGGTCGACTTTGTGCCGAATTACGATGGCTCGTTTGAAGAGCCGCGCCAGTTGCCGGCACGCTTGCCGTTCACGCTGCTTAACGGCGCCAGCGGCATTGCCGTGGGTCTGGCTACCGAGATTCCCAGCCACAACCTGCGCGAGGTGGCTGACGCTTGCGTGGCGCTCATCAAGACCCCCAAGCTCAGCGACGACGAGTTGTACACGCTGATCGCCGGCCCTGACTATCCGGGTGGTGGGCAAATTATTTCGAGTACCGCAGAAATTGCGTCGGCCTATAGCACCGGACGTGGTTCGCTCAAGGTGCGCGCCCGCTGGAAGATTGAGGACCTGGCCCGTGGCCAGTGGCAGCTCGTGGTGCAAGAGTTGCCGCCTGGCGTCAGCACGCAGCGCGTGCTCGAAGAGATCGAAGAGCTCACCAACCCCAAGATCAAGGCCGGCAAGAAAGCGCTGAGCCAGGAGCAGGTGCAGCTCAAGCAGACCGTGCTGTCGGTGCTCGACGTGGTGCGCGACGAGTCCAGCAAGGACGCCGCGGTGCGCCTGGTGTTCGAGCCCAAGACCAGCAGAATCGGGCAGTCCGAACTCATCAACACGCTGCTGGCGCACACCAGCCTGGAGAGTTCTGCCTCGATCAACCTGACCATGGTCGGGCTGGACGGCAAGCCGACGCAAAAAACGTTGCGGCAAATGTTGAGCGAGTGGATCGAGTTCCGCCAGGCCACGGTACAGCGGCGTTCGCAGCACCGGCTCGATAAGGTCCTCGACCGCATTCACATCCTCGAGGGGCGGCAACTGGTGCTGCTCAACATCGATGAAGTGATTGCCATCATCCGCCAGTCGGACGAGCCCAAGGCCGCGCTGATAGAGCGCTTCAAGCTGAGCGACCGGCAGGCTGAAGACATTCTTGAAATCCGCCTGCGCCAGCTGGCGCGGCTTGAGGCCATCAAGATCGAGCAGGAGCTCAAAACCCTGCGCGAAGAGCAGGGCAAGCTCGAGGAAATCCTGGGCAGCCCGGCGGCGCTTCGCCGGCTGCTGGTCAAGGAAATTGAAGCGGACGCCAAACAGTTTGCCGACCCGCGCCGCACGCTGATCCAGGCCGAGAAAAAAGCCGTACTCGAAGTCAAGGTGCTGGACGAGCCGGTCACGGTGGTGGTGAGCGCCAAGGGCTGGGTGCGCGTCCGCTCGGGCCACGGCCACGATGCGGCAAGCTTTGCCTTCAAGGCGGGCGACGGCCTGTACGCGACGTTTGAATGCCGTACCGTCGATACCCTGCTGGCCTTTGGCTCACGTGGCCGTATTTACTCTGTCCCGGTGGCGTCGCTGCCGGGCGCGCGCGGTGACGGGCAGCCGCTGACGACCCTGATCGACCTCGAGTCGGGAACGCAATTGGTGCATTACTTTGCGGGTCCGGCCAGCGCCACCTTGCTGCTCAGCGGCAGCGGTGGCTATGGTTTCCTCGCGACTGTGGAAAACATGAGTTCGCGTCTCAAAGCCGGCAAGACGTTCATCAGCTGCGGCGAGGGCGAATCGGTATGCAGGCCTTCGCATGTATCGGGCAGCACCGGCGCCGTGCCGCTGAGTCCGGCCACGCATGTCGCCTGCGCCTCCACCGGTGGCCGCATCCTCACGTTCGAAATCACCGACCTTAAACTCCAGGCCGCCGGTGGACGTGGGCTGATGCTGCTGGACCTGGACGCCAAGGACACGCTGGCCGGCGCTGCGGCTTACACCCGCAGCGTGAAGATTGAAGGTATTGGGCGCGGTGGCAAGGTGCGTGAGGAAACGCTCGAAATCCGCAGCCTGAACAACGCCCGTGCGGCACGTGCCCGCAAAGGCAAGGCCGCCGACCTGGGCTTCAAACCCACCGGAATCGCTCGCCTTGAATAGAAAATACGCCCATTGCCAATAATCGATGGGCGTAAGTAATACGCGATGGGCGCAAGTTGCTATCTATTTAATAGCAACTCGGGCGGCGGATCCGGGGGCCGGTGTCAGGCCGCGAGCAGTGACTCAAGCCTTTTCAGCCCGGCCACTGTCTCCAGGCAGGCCTGCGCCACTTCCTTGCCTTTGGTCAGAAAATGTGCGGTGAAGAATTTGCGGTGTTCTTCATGCTCATGAAAATTCTGCGGCGTCAGCACCGCCGAAAACACCGGCACGCCGGTTTCCAGCTGGATGCCCATTAGCGCGCTGATCACCGCGTCGGCGACGAACTCATGGCGGTAGATGCCGCCGTCCACCACCAGCCCGCAGGCGATGATGGCGGCATAGCGTCCCGATTTCGCCAGCTTTTTGGCGTGCAGTGGAATCTCGAATGCGCCCGGCACTGCGAAGGAGTCGATGTCGTCCGCGGCTATGCCGTGCCTCGCCATCTCTGCCGTGAAACCGAGGCGGCCCTGGTCCACGATGTCCTGGTGCCAGGACGACTGGATAAACGCAAAACGTGCCGTCTCCGGCGGGGGAAGATTTTTTTGACTCATGAAGGCCTCTGACAATCCAAAACAGCCAGGGCGCACGAGCCTGCATACGCCCGCGCACAAGGCTGCAGGCATGCATGGCATCGCGCTCTCTTTTTATCCGGACTATGACCGTCGACCCCGGAATTGCACCGGATCTGCTGACCCCGAACCTGCACAGATGCAGGCCGGGCGCTCGCGGGTTGATGCATCGCTGCAATCACCGCCGGTGGGGACTTTCACCCCGCCCTGAGAACGCTGCCCCGGAGGATGCCGGGGCGAGCGTGATTCTAAATCTTGTGAAGTGGGGGGCGGTGTCGCGCGATTGCCTCCCCGTCAGCGTCAGGGGCAAATGCCGGCGGTAAACCTGGTCGCTAAAAAAAAGCTAGCGGGCAGCCACGCTGGGAAGGCGTCTGTGCGCGCCCGCGCAAGACCTGACTGCGTCAGGCCCAGCTGCGTGGCGGCACGCGAGAGGTTGCCGCAATCCGCGACGGCAAGCACAACTTCCAGATGCCGGATTTTCAGCTTGCCCTGAAACGATGCCATGCGGGCTGCCGGCGGTTTGTCGGAGCGGCGGTGCTGTCAGCCCACTTCGGCAATCAGGTCGATCTCGACACAGGCACCCATGGGGTTCTGCGCCACGCCAAACGCGCTGCGCGCGTGCTTGCCGGCTTCGCCGAAGATTTCACCGAAGAGTTCGCTGGCGCCGTTGGTTACCAGATGCTGCTCGGTGAAGTCGCCGGTTGAGTTGACCAGGCTCATGAGCTTGACGATGCGTTTGACCTTGCCCAGGCCGACGGCGGCTTCCAGCGTGCCCATCAGATCGATGGCGACTGAACGCGCCGCGGCCTTGCCTTCCTCGGTCGTCATGTTCTTGCCCAACTGGCCGGCGAGGACTTTGCCGTCCTTCTTGGCGATGTGGCCGCTCAGGAACACCAGGTTGCCGGTCTGCACGAAAGGCAGGTAGGCGGCCACCGGGGCTGCCACTGCGGGCAGGGTGATGTTCAGGGCTTTGAGCTTGTCGTAGACGTTTTGCGGGCTGGTACTCATGGTGCGCTCCTGGGAGGGTGAAATCTGTCGGGATGAAATGTGCCGGGGGTGCCAAAAATGGCGGGCGTACCCAGCTACTAAAAAGATAGCAATACAGTCTGTCGCTGTTTTTTTATCTTAGCGCAGGATGCCGATGAAGCCGGCTAATCCACTGTCAATCCGCCTGATGGAGGGCGCCGCCATAAGCGGTCAATTCGGCGGGCTCAAGGGGTTTCACCGTCACCGCAACATCCAGGATGTGCTGCTCGCCACCGCGGATCACGCCGCGCATGGGGGATACGTCCAGAAAATCGCGGCCCGTGGCCAGCGTCACGTAGTCCTCACCCGGCGCCCGGTTGTTGGTGGGATCAAAGTCCAGCCACTGGCTCACGCCGGGGCAGTAGACCGAGGCCCAGGCATGCGAGGCGTCACTGCCGATCAGGCGCGGCTGGCCGGGGGGCGGGGTGGTGAGCAGGTAGCCGCTGACATAACGCGCCGGCAAACCCATGGCGCGGCAGCAGGCCACCATGATGTGCGCAAAATCCTGGCAAACCCCTTTGCGCTGCTCGAGTGCGTCCAGAGCGGGTGTGTTGACCTCGGTGCTTTCGCTCTCATAGGTCATGGTGGTGTGAATGCGTGTCATGAGGTCGTGCGCAGCCTCTGGCAGGGGCCTGCCCGGTATGAAACTCGGCCGGGCAAATTCGGCAAACGCCTCGTCCAGCGGGACATAAGGCGAGGCAAACAGGAATTCGGAGGCGCTGTCGTAGGCGGCGCCGGCCCGGTAGCGGAACTGGTCGCGAACCTGCTCCCAGGGCATTGCCGGCCGCGCGACAGGCGATGAGGGCAGGTCAGCCTGCAGCGGATTGGCGGAGGAGGTGGAGACGACGCTGTCGGCCACGACCGTCAGCCGGTCGTGTGCCGCCTGCAACGAAAAATAGCTGCGGGTATTGCCATAGACATCGACTGTCTCGCGCAGTTGCGCGGGGGCCGGATCGATGCGCAATGCATAGTGCAGCAGCGTCTGCCCGCCGCGGCTGGCCGGCTTGAGGTGCACGACGTGGTGTGCGTTTTCAACCGCCGGCGTATAGCGGTAGCTGGTTTCATGGATGACGTGGAGCAGCACGGGGCAGGGCTTGTTCTGGGTATGGGTTGGGTTGGCCTATGCGCCCAGGCTCTGGCTGCCCGATGCCGCATGGCTGAAGTAGCGCCGGCTGATGGTGTCCGAGAGTTCGAGCGCTTGTGTGCAGCACTGTTCCAGCAAGCCGATCAGTTGCTCGCAACCCGGGACTTCACCGCCGGTTTGAAGGGGCGCACCGTTTGCACCGTCAGCGCTGACGCTGCCACACAGCTCGGCCAGCACCCAGCTGCCCGGGTCGGGCAAGTCCACCGCCAGATCGGGCAACTCCACCGGTGTGCTGCTGGCCAATTTGTCCAGGCGCCCGCACAGGGCTTGCACTACCCATCCCAGCGAGCGCGGAGTGTCGCGGTCCAGCACTAGCAGGTCGAGCAGGGCGGGAATGTCGCGTCGCTGCTGGTACTGCGCATGAAAGCTGATGGTGCTGTCAAACAGGGACACGATGGCGCCAAAGCCGCCTTCCTCGAAAACGGCCCGGGTTTCAAAGCCGTGCACCAGCGCGGCGGCCAGCGTGTAGAGCCGCTCCAGCATCCGGCCTATGCTGAGCAGCCGCCAGCCGTCGTCGCGCGTCATGCGGTCGGTCTGCGCGCCCGTCATGGCCGCCAGGAACCCGCTGAGGGATTCAAGGGCCCTGAGCGCTTCGACCGATGAATACTCCAGTGCGTGGTGGCCCGCATGCCCATGGCCTTGCTGCTGGCCCTGCGAACTGGCGCCGCTGAATGCCTTGCAGTGATGGAAGAAGTCCGCTTCCGTGCGCACGATGACGTGCCACTGTTCCTGCGACAGGCGCTCGCGCACGGCCGATGCTGCACTCTTGAGGGCTCGCAGGTTGTAGCCCACGCTGGCGACTTGCCCGGTGTCGGCCAGGCCGGCAATCAGGGCGCGTTCAAAGACGCGCCGCGCCTGCGTCGCGGGCGGCACGGTATCGAGCACCAGGGCATTGGTCACCGCCATGCGGGTCAGCCAGTCCAGCAGTGGTTGCGAGGTCTGGTCTTCGCCGCCCAGGCACTGCAGGGTTAGCTGGGCCAGCCGCGTGGAGTTCTCGGCGCGCTCGGTATAACGGCCCAGCCAGAACAGGTTCTCGGCCGCACGGCTGGTCACGGGCGGGCGGTGGCGCAGCGGGGCTGTGGCCCAGGCGGGTGCGGGGTGCTCTGCGCGCTGCCCCGCCGTGCTGTCGGCAGGAGGGGATGAGGTGGTGGTGGCTGCACCGGAGGGCTCGCCCAGCACCCACACATCGGCGCTGCTGCCACCGTGCTGCATCGAAGCCATGTTTTCGTTTTTGCCGGCGAGCCGCGCCAGTCCACCGGGCAGTACCTGCCAGGAGCCCGCGCCGTCGGCGACCGCAAACACGCGCAGCATCGCCGAACGTGGCGCTACGCGTTCACCCTGCCAGGTGGGTGTTTGCGACAGCGGCAGGTAGGCCTGCACGGTGTAATCCTCGCCGCGCCGGACAATGCGGCCGGCCCATTCGTCGAGTTCGCGGCGGGACAGGGTGTGCCCGATGACGGATGCCATGCCCGAGCCGGCATGGGTGGGCTTGATCACGCAGTCCTTGAGCTGGCTCAGCACGTCCCGCATGACGGCCTGCTCGCCACACCACCAGGTGGCCAGCGAAGGCAGGGCCAGTGTTTCACCGAGCAGGTGCTGCGAGAGTGCGGGCAGGAAACCGAGCAGGGCGCTGGACTCCAGAAAGGCCGAGCCCGGAGTGTTTACCACCAGCACGTTGCCTGCACGAATGACCTGCAGCAAGCCGGGCACGCCCAGGGTGGAGTCGGAACGCAGCTCCAGCGGATCCAGGAATTCGTCATCGAGCCGCTTGAGCAGTCCATGCACAGGCTCCAGGCCGCGCAGGGTTTTGAGGTACAGCTTGTCGTCGCGTACCAGCAGGTCGTTGCCCTCGACCAGCGTCAGCCCCAGAAAGCGGGCCAGGTAGGCGTGCTCGAAATAGGTTTCGTTGTAGGGGCCTGGCGTCAGCAGAACCACCCGGCTTTCCTCGTTGCCCTCATTGGCGGGGCTCATCGCCTTGAGCCCGTCCACCAGTGCCTTGTATGAGGCGGCCAGCCGCTGCACCTTCATCTCCCGAAAGGCTTCCGGAAACAGCAGGGAGATGGTCAGCCGGTTTTCCAGCAGGTAGCCCAGGCCCGAGGGCGCCTGCGTGCGTTGGGACACCACCGACCAACGCCCATCCGGGCCGTGGCCGATGTCGAAGGCCGCGATGTGCAGGTGGGTACCACCAGCGGGCTTGACGCCCTGCATGCCGCGCAGGTAGCCGGGGTTGCCGTGCACCAGCGCGCTGGGCAGCAAGCCCTTTGAAAGCAGTTCCTGCGGGCCGTAGATGTCGGCCATCACGCGGTCCAGCAACCGGGCGCGTTGCTGGATGCCGGCTTCAATCACGGCCCAGTCCGCAGCCGAGACCATCATGGGGAAAAGGTCCAGCGACCAGGGTCGCTGCGGTCCGTTGGCATCGGCGTAAACGTTGTAGGTCACGCCGTTGTCGCGGATCTGGCGCCGCAGGTTGGCGGTGCGGTGGTTCAGGTCGTAAAAACCGTCAGTGCCCAGGAAGTCGAAGAAGCTTGCCCAGTTGGCTGATAGGGGTCCATTATTCGAACTCGAACTCGAACCTGATCGGGCCGCTGCCGGGCTGGTCTCGTTGGTGGCTTGGGTCTCTGGCGCAGTATCTCGGCCGCCCTGGGCGCCGGTCGCAAGCTGCAAAGGCGGGACGCCCGCCAAAGGCGGCTCTGCAGCCACCGGGCCGCGCGAGACGCTTCCGCGCAACTCGTCAAAGTGCCCGGGCGCAGCCGCGGGCGCCAGCGCAGCAGCCAGCGTGCAGGGCTCTTCCAGCGCCTGGGCAGCAAAAAGTGACTGGGTGTTATTTTCCACGTTACCCAAGTATGCCTTCGGCCCAACCCCCCAAGGGCTCAAAGCGGCGGCAAGCCGCCGTTAAACCGCTGATTTTTGAGCCGAATCGTGCAATTGTTGCACCCATAAGACAGCGATCTCCCGGCGTTCAAACCCGGAAAACTGCCTAACGTAGATCCATCGTAAAGGGAAATTCCCGGCTCGGCTGAACCGGCCTGACCTGCATCTTGCCAGGGGTGTGGCCCATGCGGAAAAACCGGGTCAGGCGGCGGCTTTCGGCTTCATAGGAGTTGACCGGCAGCGTGTCATAGCTGAGCCCGCCCGGATGGGCGACATGGTACTGGCAACCCCCCAGCGAGCGCTCCATCCAGGTGTCGACGATGTCGAAAGTCAGCGGCGCATGCACGCCGATCGACGGGTGCAGGGCCGACGGTGGATTCCAGGCCTTGTAGCGCACACCAGCCACGTATTCGCCGACCCGCCCAGTGCTCTGGAGCGGCAGGGCACGGCCGTTGACGGTGATGACGTGGCGGTTGTCGTTCAGGCCCGTCACATGGACTTCCACGCGTTCGAGCGAGGAGTCGACATAGCGCACGGTGCCGCCCGCCGAACCTTCCTCGCCCATCACATGCCAGGGCTCCAGCGCACTGCGCAGGGTCAGCTCGATGCTGTTTGCCGCCACCTGGCCAATCAGCGGGAAGCGGAATTCGAAATGCGGTTCGAACCAGGTCATGTCAAAGGGGTAGCCGGCCTCCACCAGTTCGGTCAGCACGTCGGCAAAATCCATGCGGATAAAGCTGGGCAGCAGGAAGCGATCGTGCAGTTCAGTGCCCCAGCGCGTGACGCGGCCGTGGTAGGGGGTTTTCCAGAAGCGCGCCACCAGGGCGCGCAGCAGCAACTGCTGGGCGATGCTCATGCGGGCATGGGGCGGCATTTCAAAGGCGCGCAGTTCCAGCAGGCCCAGGCGCCCGGTAGCAGAGTCCGGCGAGTACATCTTGTCGATGCAGAACTCGCTGCGGTGCGTGTTGCCCGTCACATCCACCAGGATGTTGCGCAGAGTCCGGTCGACCAGCCAGGGCGGCATGTTGGCGCCGTATTTCTGCCGGTTGTTGCGGATTTCACGCAGGGCGATTTCAAGCTCGTACAACTGGTCGTTGCGTGCCTCATCCACGCGCGGTGCCTGGCTGGTGGGGCCGATGAACATGCCCGAAAACAGGTAGCTCAGCGAGGGGTGGTTGTGCCAGTAGGCGATCAGGCTGCCCAGCACCTCCGGTTTGCGCAGGAAGGGGCTGTCGGCGGGGGTGGCGCCACCCAGCACAAAGTGGTTGCCGCCGCCGGTGCCGGTGTGCCGGCCATCGGTCATGAATTTTTCGGCCGACAGCCGCGTTTCATGGGCAATCTTGTAGAGGAATTCGGTGTGCTCCACCAGCTCGCCCCAGTGATAGGCGGGGTGGATGTTGACTTCGATCACACCCGGGTCGGGTGTGACCTGCAGCATTTTCAGGCGTGGGTCGCGCGGCGGCGGGTAGCCCTCCAGCACGATGCTGACACCCAGCGTTTGCGCGGTCGCTTCCACGGCCGCGAGCAGGTCCAGGTAGTCCTCCAGCCGCTCCATCGGGGGCATGAACACGTAGAGGGCACCGGTTTCGCCGCTTTTGCTTTTGTTGGCCTTGCTGTCAGGGTCGGCCCTGGGTTTGTCTTTTGCCTTATCCGGATCTTTCGGGTCTTTCGGGCCATTGGCCCGAGCGGGGTCGCGGACCTCGACGCACAGCGCGGTGCGCGTCAGCCAGCCGGCAGACTCGAAGGCTTTGGGCGCACGCTGCTCGTTGGCAGGAGGTGGCACGTGGCTTGACGGAGCGGCCGCGCCGGTGCCTCCGGTGCCGCCACCCATGCTGCTGTCGCCGGTGGGGCGAAACTGCAGGATGCGACTGGCCTGCGTCAGTGCCGCGTTGCCCGTCATGTAGCGCGCCATGTACTGCGCCAGCGAGCTCGCACTGCTGCCAGCAGGAGGGGGCGAGGCCTGCGAGACAGCCGCAGGCGCCGGCTGCGGAGCGCCCCGCGCCACCGCCGCCGCGGCGTTGTAGCGTGCGGCCAGCACCGATGTCGATGGCAAGTCCTGGCGCGGCGCAAACGGGTCGGCCTCGATCATGTAGGGGTAGTCTGTTTTGGAAACCCAGGGCACCGAATCGAGCGGCAGCCGGTAACCCATGGGTGAGTCGCCCGGCATCAGGTACATGCGCTCATCGCGGAAGAACCACGGACCGGTGGACCATTTGGGCCCGGCCAGGGCCGGCGAGGCAGCCTCCTTCGCCTTCAGCGGCAGCACATAACCCACCACGGAGTCCAGCCCCTGCATGAAGACGCGACGCAAACGCTCCCGTTCCATCGCGTCATCCAGGCGGGAGTCAAAAGGGTCGACGTTGACCGGCAGGCGCCGCTCGCGCCACAGGTAGTACCAGGTGTCTTCATAGCCCGGCGTGATGTAGTTCGTGGCCAGGCCCAGCTTGCCCGCCAGGGTCTTGATGAAACGCTGCGCATCTGCGCTCGTGTATTGGCAGGGTTTGCGTTCATCGGCAAACAGGGCCGGGTTTTGCCAGATCGGCTGACCGTCCCTGCGCCAGAAAATACTCAGCGCCCAGCGTGGCAATTGCTCGCCGGGATACCACTTGCCCTGCCCGAAATGCAGAAAACCGCCCTCGCCATACTCGGCGCGCAGCTTTTGCACCAGCTCGGTGGCATAGCCGCGCTTGGTGGGGCCCAGGGCGTCGATGTTCCATTCCGCGGCATCGCGGTCCGTGGTGGCCACGAAGGTGGGCTCGCCGCCCATCGTCAGCCGCACGTCGCCGGCCACCAGGTCTTTGTCCACCGCCTCGCCCAGCGCCAGCACGTCGGCCCATTGCGCTTCGGTATAGGGCTGGGTGACGCGCGGTGATTCGTAAATCCGCTGCACCGCCATGTGGTGCTCGAACTCCACCTCGCATTTGTCCACGCCGCCTTCCACAGGGGCGGCACTGGACGGTTCGGGCGTGCAGGCCAGCGGGATGTGGCCTTCGCCCGCCATCAGGCCCGATGTTGGGTCCAGCCCCACCCAGCCGGCACCGGGCAGGAATACTTCGCACCAGGCGTGCAGATCGGTAAAGTCGGTCTCCGCGCCGCTGGGGCCGTCAATCGCCTTGACGTCGGCCTTGAGCTGGATCAGGTAGCCCGACACAAATCGCGCGGCCAGGCCCATGTGCCGCAGCAGCTGCACCAGCAACCAGCCGGTGTCGCGGCAGGAGCCGCAGGCCAGTTGCAGGGTTTCCTCAGGCGTTTGCACGCCGGGCTCCATGCGGATGGAGTACTGGATGTCGGACTGCAGGCGCTGGTTGAGGCCGACCAGGAAGTCGATGGTCCGCTTGGGACTCAGGTCGGTCTGCTCAAGATAGCGCTTGAACAGCGGCGTGGCGGCCTGGGTCGCCAGGTAGGGCGCCAGTTCCTGCTTCTGGCTGGCGCTGTAGGTAAAAGGAAATTCCTCGGCGCTGGGCTCCAGAAAGAAATCAAAGGGGTTGAACACCGCCATCTCGACGACCAGGTCCACCGTGACCTTGAATTCACGGGTGGGATCCGGAAACACCAGCCGGGCCTGGTAATTGGCAAACGGGTCCTGTTGCCAGTTGATGAAATGTTTGGCCGGCTCGAAGTTGAGGGAGTAGGACAGCACGCGGGTCCGGCTGTGCGGCGCAGGCCGCAGGCGCACGACCTGGGGGCCCAGTTTCACCGGGCGGTCGTATTTGTAATGGGTGATGTGGCTCAGTGCAACGTGGATCGACAAGGCAGCCTCGCTTTTTCAAATTAGGGCATCGGTGCGCAACAGCGCCAATCAAAACACAAAAAGAGTGGATCGCCACTCGGGCGACCCCTCGGGACAGCTTACTCCGCTTCGGCTACATTTCTGCAAGCAAGAGCTGCGCCAAACAGGCTTTGTCGGCTTTTTGCCTCGCCCGGCCGTTGAGCACGCAGCCATTGCATCGAATAAATCAAGCAATAACAAGTAACAAGTGGGGAGGGAGGCCGTGGGCGACCGCATTTTGGCCAGACCATGGGCTGCCTCCATGGGGCCTGGCCTTGTTTTTGGCGGTTTCATCACCGGGGTTGCCCTGCAATTGCAGCAGCCCGGTTTGTGGATGGGCAGCCTGTATGCCGCGTCGGCGGCGCTGGCGGCGTTCGCGGGGCTGGTGATGGGCGGCTTGCGGCGCAGGGCCGGTGGCGCCTCGACTCTGAACAGGAGGGGTTGGCGCGGTGCCGGCCTGGCTGCGGTGGTGCTCGCTGCCTTGCTGGGCTTTGCCTTGACGGGATGGCGGGCCACCGTGTTTCAGTCGATGGCACTCGACCCCGCGCTGGAGGGACGTGATATTGCCGTGACGGGTGTGGTCCTGGCCATGCCACAACCCGCAGAAGACGGCCTGCGCTTTCGTCTGGCTATTGAATCGGCCCGCCTGAACGGGCAAACAGTCACCCTCCCGCCGCAAATTTTGCTCGGCTGGTATACCGGCTTCGGGGTACAGGAGGCCAGGGCACTCCCGGCAGAAAGTGCTGATCCGTCTGAAATTGCGCTGGAGTTGCAGCGCCAGCCACCCACTGGCTTGCATGGCCTGCGCGCCGGCGAGCGCTGGCAAATGACGGTGCGGCTCAAGGCCCCGCACGGCAACAGCAACCCGCACGGGTTCGACTACGAGCTCTGGCTCTGGGAGCAGGGCATTCAGGCCACCGGCTATGTGCGTGCCGGACCGCACGATGCGCCGCCTCGGCGGCTTTCCGGCAGCTGGGAGCATCCGGTGGAGCGCGCCCGGCAGTCGGTGCGTGAAGCGATTTTCCAGCGCATCGACAACCGGCAACTGGCCGGTGTCGTGGCCGCCCTGGTGGTGGGTGACCAGAATGCCATCGAGCGCGCTGACTGGGATGTCTTTCGCGCCACGGGTGTCGCCCATTTGATGAGTATTTCGGGCCTGCACATCACCATGTTCGCCTGGCTCGCCTCGCTGCTCCTGAGCGGCCTGTGGCGGCGTTCTGTCGGGCTGACGCCCCGGCTTTGCCTGGCGCTGCCGGCCATCAGCGCCGGGGCCTGGGGCGGCCTTTTTCTGGCGGCCCTGTACGCGCTGTTTTCAGGCTGGGGCGTGCCGGCGCAACGAACCATCTGGATGCTGGCGACGGTGGTGTTGCTGCGGCAAAGCGGCCGGCAGTGGCCCTGGCTGCAAACCTGGCTGCTGGCCATGGCCGTGGTGGTGGCGCTGGACCCCTGGGCGCTGATGCAAGCCGGTTTCTGGCTGTCGTTTGTGGCGGTGGGCGTGCTGTTTGCTACAACTCCAGGCACATCTGGCACCCGTGATCCAACGGGCGACAGCCAGTTTCTTTCCGGAAAGGTGGCGCAGGGCGGGTGGGTGCCGCGGCTGCTTGCTAAACCGGCGGCCGGGCTGCTGCGTGCCGCCCGGGAGCAATGGGTGGTCACGCTGGCGCTCACGCCCTTGTCGCTGCTGCTGTTCAACCAGGTGTCACTGGTGGGCCTGCTGGCCAACGCGGTGGCCATTCCCTGGGTGACGCTGGTCGTGACGCCGCTGGCAATGCTGGGCGTGCTGTGGGCACCCCTGTGGGATGCGGCGGCGTGGGCGGTGGGCCTGCTGACAGTGTTTTTGCAATGGCTGGCCAGTTGGTCGCTGGCATCCGTCAGCGTGGCTGCCGCGCCGCTGTGGTGCGCCGCCTTCGGCGTACTGGGGGGCGTTTTGCTGGCGCTGCGTCTGCCGTGGCACTGGCGCGTGCTGGGCATTCCCCTGATGCTGCCAGTCCTGTTATGGCAACCGGCGCGGGTTGCACCGGGACAGTTTGAATTGCTGGCGGCGGACATCGGACAGGGCAATGCGGTGCTGGTGCGCACGGCCACCCATTCCCTGCTGTATGACACCGGCCCGCGTTTTTCGCGTGAGAGCGATGCCGGGCACCGCGTGCTGGTTCCGCTGCTGCGGGCCCTCGGCGAGCGGCTGGACATGCTGATGCTCAGCCACCGCGACATCGACCACATTGGCGGTGCACCGGCCGTGCTGGCCATGCAGCCGCAGGCGAACCTGCTCAGCTCCATTGAAGACAGCCATGAGTTGCAGGCGCTGCGCAAATCGGCCCGCTGTACGGCGGGCCAGCGCTGGGTCTGGGACGCGGTGACTTTCGAGGTGCTGCACCCGGTGGCCGCCGACTACGAGGCGGCAAACAAATCCAATGCCATGAGCTGCGTGTTGCGCGTGTCCAATGGCGCTCAGACCGCCTTGCTGGCGGGCGATATCGAGTCCGCCCAGGAGTTCAGGCTGGCCGGCAGCGCCAGCCCGGCCAGCCTGAAGGCCGACTTTTTGCTGGTACCGCACCATGGCAGCAAGACATCGTCGAGCGCCCCCTTCCTCGACGCTGTCCAGCCCCGGCTGGCGGTGGCGCAGGCGGGTTACCGCAACCGCTTTGGCCATCCGGTGGAGTCGGTGGTGGCGCGCTACAGCGAGCGCGGCATCAGGCTGCTCAGGTCGCCGCAGTGTGGCGCCGCCACCTGGCAGAGCGTGAAACCGGCGGACATCGTGTGCCAGCGGCAACAAGGCCGGCACTACTGGCATCATGTGCCTGAGTCATAAAGAAAAAGAGGAAGGAAAAAAAGGAGGAGAAAAGGAGAAAAAAAGGCGAAAAGAGAAGAGGACAAAATAGAAAAAGAAAAGTGCGATACGGCACCCGATTCACCAATCTGGCGCATAACTTGCTAAGCTAGTCATCACTACGCCATGCGCAAACCTTGCTGGAGACCAAGCCAATGAGCCGACCCATGTTTGACGAGATGAATGCAACGGAGTCCAGCGTCCGTGACCATTACCAAGGCTACCAGCGTTGGCTGGCCAAACAGCCCGCCGAAGTGATGGAGGCGCGCCGCGCCGAAGCCGAGATGATTTTTCGCCGCGTCGGCATCACCTTTGCCGTGTATGGCGCCAAGGACGAGGACGGCGCGGGTACCGAGCGGCTGATTCCGTTTGACCTGATTCCCCGGATCATTCCGGCCCATGAATGGGCCAGCATGGAAAAGGGGCTGGTGCAGCGTGTCACGGCGCTGAACCGCTTCATCCATGACGTCTACCACGGCCAGGAGATCATCAAGGCCGGCGTGATTCCGTCCGAGCAGATCTTCCAGAATGCCCAGTTTCGCCCCGAGATGATGGGCGTCGACGTGCCCGGCAACATTTACTCTCACATCAGCGGCATCGACATCGTGCGCGCGCCCAATGCGCAGGGCGAGGGCGAATATTACGTGCTCGAGGACAACCTGCGGGTCCCCAGCGGCGTGAGCTACATGCTGGAAGACCGCAAGATGATGATGCGGCTGTTCCCCGAACTCTTCAGCGAGAACCGCGTGGCCCCGGTGGCCCACTACCCCGACCTGTTGCTGGAGACACTCCGGGCGATGGCTCCGCCCGCCACGGCCGAGCCGACGGTCGTGGTGCTCACGCCCGGCATGTACAACTCGGCCTATTTTGAACACGCCTTCCTGGCGCAGCAAATGGGCGTGGAACTGGTCGAAGGCCAGGACCTGTTTGTCAGGGACAACTTTGTCTACATGCGCACCACGCGCGGACCCCGGCGGGTGGACGTGATCTACCGCCGTGTCGATGACGATTTTCTGGACCCGCTGGCTTTCCGTCCCGACTCCACGCTGGGCTGCGCGGGGCTGCTCAATGTCTACCGCAGCGGCAATGTGTCGCTGTGCAACGCCATCGGCACCGGTGTGGCAGACGACAAGTCGATCTATCCGTACGTGCCGAAAATGATCGAGTTCTACCTGGGCGAAAAACCCATCCTCAAGAACGTGCCGACTTACATGTGCCGCAATGCCGAAGACCTGCAGTACACCCTGGCCAACCTCAAGGACCTGGTCGTCAAGGAAGTTCATGGCGCGGGGGGCTACGGCATGCTGGTGGGGCCGGCCGCCACCCAGGCCGAAATCGAGGACTTCCGCCAGGCGCTGCTGGCCAATCCCGCGGGCTATATTGCCCAGCCCACGCTGAGCCTGTCGACCTGCCCCACTTATGTCGAAAGCGGCGTGGCGCCGCGACACATTGACCTGCGGCCCTTTGTGCTGAGCGGCAAGGACGTGCAGATGGTGCCGGGCGGCCTCACCCGCGTGGCGCTGAAGGATGGCTCGCTGGTGGTGAACTCCTCACAGGGGGGCGGCACCAAGGACACCTGGATTCTGGAAGGAAGTTCGGCGGCGCCCATGCAATGGCAGTCACAGTCGCAGTCACCGATTGGAGGGAACTGATCATGCTATCGAGAACTGCAGATCACCTTTTCTGGATGTCGCGCTACACCGAGCGCGCTGAGAACACCGCGCGCATGCTCGACGTGAACTACCAGACCTCGCTGTTGCCCCAGTCCGCGGCCGTGGCGCAAGGCGGCTGGCAGAGCCTGCTGAGCATCAGCGAGCTCAAACCGGCCTATGCCGCCAGGTACGGCGACAGCATCAATCCGCGTGAAGTGATGGACTTCATGGTGCGTGACGAGAAAAACTCGTCAAGCATCATCTCGTGCCTGAAAAACGCCCGCGAAAATGCCCGCGCCGTGCGGGGCACGCTGACCACCGAGGTGTGGGAGACGCAAAACCAGACTTACCTGGAAATCATCCGCATGCTGCGCAACAGCGATTTTGAGCGTGACCCCGGCCAGTTTTTTGAATGGGTCAAATTCCGTTCGCACCTCTCGCGCGGTGTGACCGCGGGCACCATGCTGCAGGACGAGGCGTTTCATTTTTTGCGCCTGGGGACGTTTCTGGAACGAGCCGACAACACGGCCCGGCTGGTGGATGTGAAGTTCCATGCCGTGGAAAATGATTTTCTCGGCGCAACCGGCGAGAAAGACCAAGAGTACGATTTTTACCACTGGAGCGCGATTTTGCGCAGCGTGTCCGGCTTTGAGGTGTACCGCAAGGTGTACCGTGACGTCATCAAGCCCGAGCGCGTGGCCGAGCTGCTGATCCTGCGGGCCGACATGCCGCGCTCCCTGCTGGCCTGCCTGAACGAGCTCATGAGCAATCTCGCCATGGTGACCAGCGATGCGTCCAGCGAAACGCAGCGCCGCGCCGGCAAACTGCGGGCCGATTTGCAGTACGCCCGCATTGACGAAATCCTCGCGACCGGCTTGCATGCTTTCCTAACCCAGTTCCTGGACCGGGTCAACGAAATCGGCGCGCACATCAGCCGCGAATTCCTCGTTCCGGCGACCAATTGAAACAGCATGAGGTTACGGGGGCCGCAGCGCCGGGCCGCTCCAAGCAAGGCCAGCCCCCGAGGGGCTGGAGCCTGCGGCTCCAAACCTGCTTGAGCAGGTTTGGACAGGCGACAGAGGCGCAGCGTCTCGCAAGCCGCGGCCTGCAAGGCCTCGAGAGTTACGCGAAGCGAGCGAACGTGGGGGYGATGGCCGCAGCGCCGGGCCGCCCCAAGCAAGGCCAGCCCCCGAGGGGGGCAGAGAGTTACGCGAAGCGAACGAACGTGGGGGCTCTTATTCCATGAAGCTGCACGTGAGGCATACGACCGACTACCGCTATACAGAGCCCCTGCGCTACGCGTTGCAGACGCTTTGGCTGACCCCGCAGTCCGGCCCGGCGCAAACAGTGTATTTCTGGAGCCTGGGTGCGCCCGAAAAACTTTTTTCCCAGCTCGACGCCTTTGGCAATCCCATCCATTCCTACACGTTCGTCGGCCAGGAGTCTGACAACGTACGCTGGAGCCTGGTCAATGCGGCTGGGGACGTTGAAACCCTGGGAGTGGCCGAGTTCACCGATGCCGCGAGCCTGCCGCATCCGGACTTTTTTTTGCGGGCCACGCATCTGGCCCAGCCGGATCCGGTGCTGGCTGAGTTCGGTCGCCGTTTTGTCACGCCTTCCGCCACCCGCGGCAAGGCCGAGTTGGGCATGCTGTTGGCCTTGAGCCAGGGTGTTGCTGAGGCGGTAAGTTATCAAAAAAATAGCACCAGCGTGACGACCACGGCACTGGAAGCGTTCAGGGCCGGTGCGGGCGTGTGCCAGGACCAGGCGCACGTGATGGTGGCGATCTGCCGCAGCCTGGGCATTCCTGCGCGTTATGTGAGCGGTTATTTCTACGCCGCCAACGAGCCTGACCTGGCCAGCCATGCCTGGGTGGATGTGTGCCTGGACGTTGCCAGCCGGCGCTGGGTCAGCATCGATGTAACCCACAGCTGTCTGATTGACGAGCGTCATGTTCGGCTGGCCATGGGAACCGACTACAACGCGTGCCCGCCGGCCAAGGGTGTGCGGCAGGGCGGTGGCAAGGAAACCATGACGGTGGACATCACGATTCAGCCCGTTTGAAGGGCGCTGCGCTGGCCCGTCGCCAGCAGGGCGCAGAACAGCGCAGGGGGCATGGGGGTCCTCAATGCTTGAGCGCCTCCATCGACACATGGAGCGTGATTTCGTCCCTGATCAGCGGCACGAACCGGCCCAGATTGAACTCACTGCGTTTGACTTTGCCGGTAGCGTTGAGCCCGCAGGCTGGTTTGCGCAACATCGGGTGCATCATGCATTTGAAGTGCGTGACCGTCAGGGTCACGGGCCGGGTGATGCCCTTGACCGTCAGATTGCCTTCGACGGCGGTGACGTCATCGAGCTTGCCGAAGCTCAGACGGCTCGACTTGAAGGTGATGACGGGAAACCGCTCGGCATCAAAGAACATGTCGCTGCGCAGGACCTGGTCGAACAGTAGCGAGCCGGTGCTGATCGACTGGACGTCGATGCTCACCTCCACGCTGCCCACTTGGTTGTCAAGATCCAGGGTGATGGTCGCGTCGACCTTGTCGAAACGGTCGCGCTGCGTGCTGTAGCCCAGGTGGTTGAACTCGAACCAGGCGAAGGTGTGGTCCGGGTCGCGCTCATACACATCGACGACGGCGAACGCCGAAGCCAGGAACAGACTGCCCAGCAGCGCTACAACAAGTTTTTTCATTTTTTTCATGAGTAACTCCTGACGGTGGGCCGCTACGGTTCAAGGACCAGGTGAAACTGCACCGTCACCTCGTTGGCCACCACGCGAACATCGCCCCAGGTGCCTCCGCCGATGCCGAAATCCAGGCGTTTCATCACAAAAGAGCCTTCCATGACGGCTTGCTTGCCGCGGGTCTTGAGCTCCGCGTTGACCAGCACGGGCTGGCTGGTGCCCTTGATGCTGAGGACCCCGCTGACCTGGAACCGGCCAGCGCCCTGCGACTGGATCTGGCGCATCTCGAAGCGCGCCTCGGGATGGCGGCTGGCATCGAACCACTGCGCGCCCACCACCTCTTCATTGACCTCCCGCAGGCCGGTGTCGACGCTGGACAGGTCGATGCGCAGCTGTCCGCGGGCCGTGGTGGGCACCTCGGGGTCGAAGGCCAGGCTGGCGTCGAATTTGCGGAAAGCCCCATCCACCGGCACGCCCATTTGCCGCGAGGTAAAGCGGATATGGCTGGCCGCCAGGTCCAGCCGCCGGTATTCAGCGGCCTGGGCGCAGGCGCATGACAGGAGCAGGGCCGCAGCCACAGCGACGATTTTCATTCACCCCTCCCTTTGAACCGGAACATCCGGCCCAGCAAGCCGTCCCGGTCGATGAAATGGTGCTTGAGCGCCGCTGCGACATGCAGGCTGACCAGACCCAGCAGCGCGTAATTGAGGATGYTATGCAGCGCTTGCAGAAACAGCCCCAGCGCCTCGTTGCGGGCCACCACATCCGGCAGCGGCCACAGGCTCAGGTAGACCGTCGTCACGCCTTTGGCCGAACTCATCAGCCAGCCCGACAGCGGCACGCAGGCCATCAGCAGATACAGCAGCAGATGGTTGGCATGCGCCGCGCTCAGCTCCCATGCCGGCATCGCAGCGGGCAGCGGCGGCGGCGCGTGCTGGATGCGCCAGACGATGCGGGGCAACAGCAGCGCTGCCACCGTGACGCCGATCCACTTGTGATACGAATAGAGCTGCAGCTTGAGCGGACTGAGCGGCAGGCCGACCATGTACAGCCCGACGGAAAACCCCGCCACCATGAGCAGGGCCATGGCTGCGTGCAGGGCGACTGCGGTGCGGGTGTAGGAGGCGGGCTGCAAACGGCTCTCCAGTGGCAGGTGTGGACTTTCACAGCCATTGTGATGCCATCGCCGTGGCCAGCGCAAGCGAGCCGCCGCCCGCTGGTCGCTGGTCGCTCTATGGCGCCGCCAGGTTCCGCCTGGCCCGCGTGGCTTTCGTGGAGCGCACGCAGCTTGGACAAGGTCCGGCGTGTGCAGGACCAGCGGTTCAAATAGCCACCCGTATCCGGGAAACCACCAGTGCCTTGCCAGCTGATTGACAGCTGCGCCCCTTATCGTTGGGCGCACCACTGATCACAAGGACTCGACATGAACCGCCGCAACCTCCTGCAAGCCACTTCGCTCGCCATCGCTTTGCCCTCGCTGGCCTGGGCCCAGGACAAATACCCCAGCAAACCCATCACCCTGATCTGCCCCTATGCTGCCGGCGGCAACGCCGACCAGCGCTCGCGCCAGATCGGCAGGTTCATCTCCACCGCGCTGGGCCAGCCGGTGATCGTGGACAACAAGCCCGGTGCGGGCGGCAACATCGGCACCGAGGCCGTCGCCCGGGCCAAACCGGACGGCTACACCATCGGCATGGGCAATTTCGCGCCGCTGGCGGTCAATCCGACCATGTTCAAGAAAATGAATTTCGACCCTGCCAAGGACTTGGTGCCGGTCTGCCTGATCGAAAAGGGCCCGCTGATGCTGATGGTTCCCGCGAACTCGCCGTTCAAGAGTGTCAAGGACATCATCACCGCCGCCAAGGCCAGTCCCGGCAAGCTGTCGTTTGCCTCGGGCGGGCTGGGCGGGTCGCACCACCTGTCGGGCGAGATGTTCAAGTCGCTGGCCGGCCTGTCCATCACGCACATTCCCTACAAGGGCGGAGCGCCCGCCACGACCGATCTGATGGGTGGTCAGGTGGACATGATGTTCGAGCAGATGTATTCGGCCGCGCCCTCGATCCGCGCCGGCAAGCTGCGTGCGCTGGCCATCACCAGCAAGACGCGTTCGCCGCTGTTTCCCGATTTGCCCGCCATGGCCGAGTCCGGTGTGCCGGACTTTGAGGTGCAGAACTGGCAGGGGCTGGTGGCGCCGGTCGGCACGCCCATGGCCCTCATCAAGCTGCTCAATGAAACCGTCAACAAGGCGCTGGCCGACCCGACCATCAAGGAACAGATGCTGGGTCAGGGCAATGAACTCGGTGGCGGCACGCCCGAGCAGTTCGCCACCCTGATCAAGTCGGAGGCCGATCGCTGGGGCAAGCTGGTCAAGAGCGCGAACATCAAACCCGAATAGCGCTGCCTGCGTTAGCGTGCGCTATGCGCTCGGCCAGCAGGTCGATGAAGCTGGCCTCGCCCATGTGGATGTGTGATCCCGATGCCAGCCGATGCCTGACCCCGGGTAATCGCGGCACGGGTGCGAGAGATATCAGGGCCAAATCCGACTTGTACTTGCGCGTAGATTTGCAAAATGGGAGACTTGACCTTCGACTTCATAGTCGCAACACAAAGATAAAGACCTTTTCTCCAAGGCTTGCCGCCATGATGTGAACCGCCCCAACCGGACGCCGAACATGGAAATTCTCGACCCCGCAACGCTCCATGAGCACCTGGCCGCCGACGCCTTCGAGGAAATGTCGGCATTCGGCGCGCTGTCGCAGAGTTTTGTCGCGAAGCTGCTGGCCGACGGTGAAGTGCTGAAGTTGACAGCCAATGAGATCCTCTACCGCAAGGGCGATACCGCCGATAGCTTCTTCGTGTTGCTAAAAGGTCAAATCACCGTTTATGAGGATACCGACGGCGGCAAGGACATCATCCGAACCATGAACGCGGGAGAAAGTGTGGGCTTTCCGGCAATGATCGCGCTGCGCCCGCGGCGCTTCAGCGGCTATGCCGCCGATGACTGCATCGTGGTGAAGGTATCGAGTCAGGTGTTTGCCGACCTTTACGTATGGGACCCGCAGCAATTCGCCATTTTTTTCATGAGCCTGTCGCGCGATATGAGCCGCTTTCTGAGCGACACCGCGGGCAGACCGGGAAAGCCCCAGGATTAGTGGTGCACCGACCGCGCTTCGCCGCGCCGCTCCACTTTTGCTAGCTCTTCATGCCCTTCTTGCAAGGGCCAACGGTCGTCCGTTACGGCGTGGCTCACTTGACCCGCGCTGCCACTTCGCGCCCCAGCTCAATCACCGCCATGGCGTAGTAGCTGCTCCAGTTGTAGCGCGTGATGGCGTAGAAATTCTCGGTGCCCGCCACGTAGTTCGGTGCGTCCGACCCGTTGAGCAGTTCGATCAGCGCCAGCGGGCCGGCGTGTTGCAGCGCAGCGCCTTCCAGTACCGCGCCCTTGGCGGTAAAGCTGGCCACGCTAAAGGTTGGCAGGATGTCGGGCGCCATCAGGGCGTCCATGTCCAGGCGGCTCGTGTCAAAGCTCACCGGGTAGTGGGTGGGCATGCCCGGCTGCCAGCTGAAGGCCTTGAAGTAGTTCGCGACTGAGCCGATCACGTCGGCCGGGCTGTTCCACAGGTCAACGGTGCCGTCGCCGTCGAAGTCCACCGCGTACTTGATCCAGCTGGAGGGCATGAACTGCGGCATGCCCATGGCGCCGGCATAGCTGCCTTTTGCCTCGAAAGGATCGACGCCGCGGCGGCTTTGCAGGGTCAGAAACTGCTCGATCTCGTCCTTGAAAAACGCGCTGCGCTCCGCGGCCCGCGGGTGACTCGCCGGAAAGTCGAAGGCCAGTGTGGCCAGGGCGTCCATCACGCGGAAGCTGCCGGTGTTGCGGCCGTAAATGGTTTCCACGCCAATGATGCCGACGATGATGTCGGCCGGCACGCCGTACTCTTTTTCGGCGCGCTCGAGTGCTGCCTGGTTGGCCAGCCAGAAGCGCGCGCCGGCCTCAATGCGAATGGGATCGATGAAACGGCTGCGGTACACCCGCCAGTTCTTGACGAATGGTTTCTCTGACGGCTGCATCAACCGGGCGACGGTGGGCACATAACGTGAACGCCCAATGGCGTCGCGTACCCAGTCCGCATTCAGGTCGCGCCGGCTGGCCAGGTCGTCGGCAAACTGCATGGCATCGGGGCGCGTGGCATAGAGCGGACCCTGCGCCGGCTCCGCTGTGCTGGCCACCGTTTTCTTCAGAGGTTTTGCGCCGGCGAGCCCTGCCGAGCCGGCGAGGGCAGCTATCAAAACCAGAGCAAAACTGAACTTGTAAAGAGGCATCTGAAGTGTCATGAGGAGAAGGAAGGGCGAAGCTTCAATTCTAAGCAGGCCATGCGAGCGCGCGCCATTGCTGCCGCAGCCGCCTGATGTCCCGGAGCTGGCTGTGCTGGCCGGAAGAGGTCGCCGCATAGCGCTGCAGTTCCAGCTGCATCAGCCAGTCATGCAGCGCCTGTCCGCGGCTGCCGCTTCCACCGCCGTACCGTGCCAGCACCTGCAGCGCCAACTGGCGCGGCGAGGTGGCTGGCGTGCTCTCTATGCCGGCTTTGGCGAGCTGCCTGCGCGCGCGGGCCAGCAGGCGAAGCCACGGGTCGTGCTGGGTGCGGTCCCACAGCGTCCAGGCGGCGCCCAGCAGTGCCGCCAGCACGATGATGCCCAGCAATACGTAGCTCAGGTCCTCCCAGCTCGGGGATTCAAAGCCGATGTCCCTGAGCAGGTTGAGCTGCTTGCCCTGGGTGTAGTTGAGTACCCATTGATTCCAGCCGTTGTTCACCGCTTCCCAGGTGGCGCGCAGCTGCGCCGCCAGGGTGGGGCTGATGTTTCCCAATGTCTGCGCCACCACGCCCTGGGGCGCAGCGAGCCGCTGGAAAGCGCCGGTGCGCCCCGGCGCGACTGCCGAGGTCGGGTCGACCCGCACCCAGCCCCGATCCTTCTGCCAGACTTCTGCCCAGGCATGGGCGTCGCTTTGCCGCACCACCCAGAAGCCGTCCACCCCGTTCAGCTCACCGCCCTGGTAGCCGGTGACGATGCGCGCGGGAACGTCCATCGCCCGCATCAGGATCACAAAGGCCGACGCGATGTGTTCACAAAAGCCTTCCTTGCGGTCAAACCAGAATTCATCGGCCGTGTGCTGGCCATACACACCGGGCTCCAGCGTATAGGTGTAACCGGTGCGCAGACGGTCCAGCACGAGCTGAACCAGTTGGGCATTGCTGGCGTTCCTGTAGCGCGGGTCGCCGCGTATCTCGCCGGCCAGCGCCAGGGTGCGCGGATTGAAGCCGGGGGGCAACGCCACAAACTCCCGCAGCCCGAAGACCGGCCGCGTGGGCCCATGCCTGAAGGTGGGGTAGCTCTGCGCCTTGTAGCGCACAAGATCGGTGATCGGGCGATTCACTGTCCATTGCAGGTCGGCCTGCATCACGCTTTGGTAGCCCGGCAGCACCGGGCTTTGTGCTGCGGCTTCCATCACAAAAAGCCATGGACGGCTGGTGGGCTCCAGCGTGACTTCGTAGCTGACAGGTGCACCTGCCACGGCCAGATTCGCGCCGGCCCTGCCCTGGCTGTTGCGCGGGGAGAAGTTGAACAGCGGCGGCCGCCACTCGCGGCCATCAAAGCTGGACATCACGGGGCCGCGAAAATACAAATCCTGCTGGGGCGGCGGGCGGCCTTCAAACCGGATGCGCATGGCCACGCTGTCGTCAAGCGCCAGGGTGGCGATGTTGCCCACCTGCATGCTCTCGCTCAGGCCGCTGCGGCCAGCCATGGCATCGCTGGGCACGCCCCACAGGGGGGCCAGCCGCGGAAACAGCAGAAACAGCACCACCATGATGGGAGCGCCGAGCAGCGCCATCCCGCCGGCGGTCCGCGCGGCCAGCGCCAGCGGCGGTTTTCCGACCGGCAAATGGGCGTTGACGAGCACCGTCAGCAGGCCCAGCAGCCCCAGCAACATGCTAAATGCGGTGAGCAGCGATTGCGAGTAAAAGAAGTTGCTCAGCATGCAGAAAAAGCCGAGGAAGAACACCACAAACGCATCGCGCCGGGCCCGCAATTCCAGGGTTTTAAGCGTCAGCAACACGACCAGCATGGTGACGCCTGCGTCCCGTCCCAGCAGGGTACGGTGCGTCATCAGTGTCGCGGTAATGGTCAGGGCCAGCAGACCGATCAGCCACCACTTGCCCGGTAGCGGCCGCGACTGCAGCGCCAGCCAGCCGCGCCAGAGCAGCACGGCGCCTGCCAGCGCGCTGCACCACAGCGGCAGCTTGCCCGCTTGCGGCAACAGCACCCAGGCGATGACGAGTAGCAGGAACAGTGTGTCGCGGGCTTCGCGGGGCAGGCTGTTGAGGCGGGTCAGCATCGCTGCTCCTGCTGGCTGCCCAAGCCGCTGATCGGGTATCGTCTTTGTCGCTGGGCTTTTGGGTTCTCTGCTGAGAGCTGCTGGCCGGGGGTAGCCCGGCGGCTACTCACTTTTCTTTTGCTTCGCCAAAATAAAAGTAAGCAAAAGAAAAGGCGACCCTGCTGTCTGCGACCCCTGCGCTGCGCTACGGGGCAACCTGCGGTGCTCGGTCCAGGCGGGGTCTCGCTCAACTCGCTGCGCTCAGACAATCGCGATCCCTGATCCGCCTGGCCCTGCGCTCCTCGGCACAGACAGAAGGGGTTTAAGGGGAACAGCCCAAATACCGAAGTCCGAAAACCACAAGGACACGCCACGGCGTGTCCTTGTTTGTCTTGGTATTTTCTTTGTGTATTTGCTAGCTGCTCCCCACCCGTGTGGCTGGGCCGAGCAGCGCAGATGGAGGCGGGATCAGGGCCGCAGTTGTTTGAGCGCAGTGCAACGTAGCGAGTTCTGCGGACCCCCGCCGGAGTCGAGCAGCGCAGGTTGCCCGTAGCGCAGCGAAGGGACCCAGACTGAGGGTCGCCTTTTGGTATTCGCGTCACTTCGCCTTGCGAAATGAGCGAATCCCCACTACGTGAACTTTGGGTACTTTCTTTTGGCGAGGCAAAAGTAAAGTGCCTCGCCCGCCGGGGCGAGTCCCGGCCAGCAGCCCCAGAAAAAATCCCCGTCAACATACCGCCAGCGCCTCCAAACACTGCCGCTTATGCGCCTCCCCGCTGCCAGGCCTGATCTCGAGCGACGGCAAGCGCACTCCGTAGTCCAGCCCCAGTTTGTCGGCCAACAGAATCCACGCGCACAGCCGCGAAAGCTTTTGCTCGACACCCGCAGAACCCGCCTGCATGAAATCCAGCCAGAGCTCATGGCGTTGGGCCTGCTGGGTGTCGCGCACCACCAGGCCGTTGCCCTGCTCGTCGGCCTTCGCCGCCTTTTTCCAGACCACCAGTTTCATCGGGTCGCCGCGCCGGTAGCTGCGGATGCCGTCGAACTCGCCCGTGCTTTGCGCCCGCGCTGCGGCTGCGGCACCGCCGGAGCGCGGCTCGCCCGGGGGCAGTGGTGGCGGGTGCAGTTCAGGCGCGGGGTAGACCAGGAGCTGGGCCGCCGGCCGCCAGACCGTCCAGACTCGAAAGGTGCCCAGCGGGAAGCGTGTTTCCGCCGTCAGTGTGGGAAGGCGGTGCAGGCCGCGCCGCGGTGGCGTGAAGGCTACCTGTACCACGCTGCTGCCTTGCGCCGGCACATCGGTCCAGGCCCAGTGCTGCTCGCGGCCTTTATGCGCATCCACATCGTGCGGACTGAGCACGCTCAGGCCGATGCCATGGCGCGCGGCCCGCCTGGTGTTTGTGAGTTTGATGTCAAAGGAGGCTGTCGCTCCGGCGTAATGAGCGGGTGGTGCCATCAAATTCATGGCGAGCCCGCGCAGGGTGCCGTGGCACACATGCATGCCCACCAGCGCGCTGCCGGCCAGCAAAAACGTCAGCAGGTAGCCCAGGTTGAGCTGGTAGTTGATCGAGGCGACCAGCAGCACCAGCAGGGTCACGCCCAGCATCAACCCCGCGCGTGTGGGGAGGATGTAGACGTTGCGCTGCGTCAGTGTGACGCTGTCGGTGAAGGGCAGCTTGCTCTGCCACCATGTCTGGAAACGGCCCCTGATGAAAGACAGGGGGTTGGGGATGAGCGCCAGAGTGGCCATGAAGAACGGGTTTTCCTGATTCGGGGGTCAGGGCAAGGGCACGGCTTCCAGCATCGCACGTACCTGCTCCACGGAGCCGCGACCGGCGTCGCTCACGGGAAGGAGGCGGTGCGCGGTGGTCTGTGGCAGCACGGCGGCGATGTCGTCGGGAGCGACATAATCGCGGCCGTCCAGGAAGGCCTGCGCCCTGGCGGCGCGCATGACGGCGATGCCCGCCCGCGGGCTCAGGCCCTGCAGAAACCAGCGGCCCGAGCGCGTGGCCGCCACCAGATCCTGCAGGTAGTTCAGCAAGGGGTCCGCGGCATGCACCTGCGCGACCAGCTGTTGCAGCTCCAGCAGGTCGTGCGGGGCCAGCAGCGCCGGCAGCTTGTCGACCATCTCGCGCCGGTCGCTGCCCCGGAGCAGTTCCCGTTCGGCGGCGCGGTCGGGGTAGCCCAGCGAGATACGCATGTGAAAACGGTCCAGCTGCGACTCGGGCAGGGCATAGGTGCCCAGCTGGTCGTGCGGGTTTTGCGTGGCAATCACAAAAAAAGGCACAGGCAGGGGACGCGTTTCGCCCTCCACCGTGACCTGCTTTTCCTCCATGGCCTCCAGCAGCGCACTCTGCGTTTTCGGGCTGGCCCGGTTGATTTCGTCGGCCAGCAGCACCTGGGCAAATAGGGGGCCGCGATGAAAGACAAAACTTTCTTTCTGGCGCTCGTAAATCGAGACACCCGACAAATCGCTGGGCATCAAATCGGCCGTGAACTGCACGCGGGAAAATTGCAGGCCGAAAGAGCGCGACAGCGCATGGGCGAGGGTGGTTTTGCCCACCCCGGGAACGTCTTCAATCAGCAGATGGCCTCCCGCGAGCAGGCAGGCGACGCAGTCCTGCACCTGCGCGTGCTTGCCGACAATGACCGTGTTAAGCTGATTCAGGAGCGCTTGAAGTTTTTCTTTGACGTTCATGTCGTCAACCTTACCGCAAAATTTTCATGCTATGAACGCGACTGGTTATTTCACTCACAAAGACTGCCGGATGCACGAAATGGGCCCGGGGCATCCCGAATGTCCCGAGCGGCTCGACGCCATTGAAGACCGGCTGCTGGCCTCGGGCGTTGCGGATGCGCTGGACCGGCGCGAGGCGCCGCTGGCTGCACTGGGCGACATCGAGCTGGCGCACGACCGCATGATGGTGGCGGCGATCCGCGGCCTGAGCGATCACCTGGCCGATGACATTGACGCAGGTGGTCCCGCCTACGCGCAGATTGATCCGGACACCGCTCTCAACGTGCATACCTGGAACGCCGCCTTGCGGGCTGCGGGCGCCGCGCTCGCGGCCACCGACAGCGTGATGGCCGGCGAAATCGAAAACGCCTTTTGCGCCGTGCGCCCACCGGGGCACCATGCCTGCCATAACAAGGCCATGGGGTTTTGCATTTTCAACAGCGTCGCCATTGCGGCCAAATACGCCATGGAGCGCCACGGCCTTAAGCGCGTGGCGATCGTCGATTTCGACGTGCACCATGGCAATGGCACCGAAGACATCCTCAGCGGCGACGAGCGCGTGCTGATGGTGAGCTTTTTCCAGCATCCCTTCTATCCCTACAGCGGCACCGGAGCGCATGCCGACAACATGGTCAACGTGCCGGTGCCCGCCTACACCAAGGGGATGGAGGTGCGCGAAATGATCGAGACCATCTGGATACCGCGCCTCGAGGCCTTCAAGCCCGAGATGATTTTCATCAGTGCCGGCTTCGATGCACACCGCGATGACGAGCTGGGCCAGCTGGGACTGGTGGAGCAGGACTATGCTTGGATCACCCAGCGCATCAAGGATGTGGCCAGGCGCCATGCGCAAGGCCGCATCGTGTCGTCGCTCGAAGGCGGCTACAACCTGCGGGCGCTGGCGCGCAGCGTCGAAGCGCATATCCGTGTGCTGGCCGATTTGTAGGCAGCCTTGTGCGCGCCGCCCATCGCCGTGCGCTGAGCCGTGTGAACGGATTCCCGGCCTCGGGGAGGGAACTCCCGGCTTCATTGAAAAAGTTGAACAACGTTGAATCCAGTTGAACAAAGGAAACCGCAATGGCCAGCGCCGGCGCCCTGAATCCTGCCAATGCCTCCCTCGTCCGTCCAGCGGACCGCATCGATAACCTGGATGCCTGGTTTGCAGCCCTGACCCAGTCCTCCGCGCTGACTGAGCTGGCTTCGCTGATCGCCTGTGCCCTGCTGGCCTGGCTGGTGGTGCGGCTGGCCAGCCGTGCGCGGCACAGTGCTGATGAGTCGTCCATCCTTTTTGGCCGGCGCATTGTTGACGGCGTGCTTTTCCCACTGCTGCTTTTGTTTTTTGCCTATACGGTACAGGCGTTGCTGGCGCGGATGTTCCCGCTGGCCGTCTTCAGGGTGGCCATTCCGGTGCTGCTGGCGCTGGCGCTGATTCGCCTGGGCGTCAAGGTGCTGCAGGTGGCATTTAAAAATGCGCCTCTGGTGCGGGCGATGGAACGCACGTTTTCATGGCTGGCCTGGATCGCCATGGTGCTCTGGGTCAGCGGCCTGCTGCCGGTGATTCTCGAGGAGCTGGACGGCATCAAGTGGAAGGTCGGCAACTCGACCCTGTCGGTGCGCACCATGCTCGAGGGCGCGCTGACGGCAGGGGTGGTGCTTTTGATCGCGCTGTGGATTTCCTCGGCGCTGGAGGCGCGCCTGCTGCGCTCTGCCACCGGCGGCGAGTTGTCCCTGCGCAAGGCGGTGAGCAACGCCGTGCGGGTGGTGCTGATGTTTGTGGGCCTGTTGCTCGCGCTGTCGTCGGTGGGCATTGACCTGACGGCGCTGTCGGTGCTGGGCGGAGCGATTGGCGTAGGGGTCGGCTTTGGCCTGCAAAAGCTGGCTGCCAGTTATGTGAGCGGTTTTGTGATGCTGGCCGAGCGCAGCGTGCGGATCGGGGACAACGTGCGTGTCGATACCTTCGAAGGCCGCATCACCGACATCAACGCCCGCTACACCGTCGTGCGGGCACCGTCCGGTCGCGAATCCATCGTGCCCAACGAGATGTTCATCAGCAACCGTATCGAAAATCTTTCGCTGAGTGATTTGCGGGTGTTGCAGTCCACCGTGGTGTCGGTGGGCTATGACAGCGATGTGGCGCTGGTGATGCGTTTGCTGGCCGAAGCAGCGCTCAAGCAGGAGCGCGTGCTGCGCGATCCCGAGCCTTCCGTGAACCTGACCAATTTCGGGGCCGATGGGCTGGAGTTCACGCTCAACTACTGGATGACCGACCCCGAAAATGGCCAGCAAAACCTGCGCTCCAGCATCAACCTCGCGGTGCTGAAGGCCCTGCGTGAGAACGGCGTCGAGATTCCATATCCGCAGCGGGTGATTCACACGCGTGCCAGCGCCGCGGAGGGCGTCAGGCCTTCCTGAGGCGCCGGAGCGCGGGAAGGCCGGTGCCTCCGGGGCGCTTTCAATTGACGCCTGCACGACAGTTGTTTGGTGGAGATGCTCTAATTCCACAGGGGGAGCCATTTATAATGAAATAGAACGACCGTTCTTTTTTGCTTGCTGCCGCGGCGGATAACCCTCCGGGCAACAAGTTGGCCGCCCGCACCACGAAGGCCGCAGCATAGAATGCAAGGCTTACGTTTACGTCAACGTCAATTAACAAACTCTGGAGCCCTGAAATGAAGGTCTTGGTACCCGTCAAGCGTGTGGTCGACTACAACGTGAAAGTCCGCGTCAAATCGGACGGCACTGGCGTCGACATCGCCAACGTCAAGATGAGCATGAACCCGTTTGACGAGATTGCCGTCGAAGAGGCGACCCGCCTGAAGGAAAAGGGCGTCGTGACCGAAGTCATCGCCGTGAGCTGCGGCGTGCTGCAGTGCCAGGAAACCCTGCGCACCGCCATGGCCATCGGCGCCGACCGCGCCATCCTGGTCGAGACCGCCGAAGAACTGCAGCCGCTGGCCGTGGCCAAGCTGCTCAAGGCCCTGGTCGACAAGGAGCAACCCCAACTGGTGATTCTGGGCAAGCAGGCCATCGACGACGACTGCAACCAGACCGGCCAGATGCTGGCCGCCCTGCTGGGCTGGCCGCAAGCCACCTTCGCTTCCAAGGTCGAAGTCGAAGGCGGCCAGGCCAAAGTCACCCGCGAAGTCGACGGCGGCCTGGAAACCCTGGCCCTCACGCTGCCCGCCATCATCACCACCGACCTGCGTTTGAACGAGCCGCGCTATGTGACGCTGCCCAACATCATGAAGGCCAAGAAAAAGCAGCTCGACAACTTCAAGCCGGAAGACCTCGGCGTGGACGTCAAGCCCCGCATCAAGACCCTGAAGGTCAGCGAGCCGCCCAAGCGCAGTGCCGGTGTCAAGGTCGCCGATGTCGCCGCCCTGGTGGACAAGCTCAGGAACGAAGCCAAAGTAATCTAAGGAATTGACATGACCGCACTTGCTGTACTCGTAGTAGCCGAACACGACAACAATTCCATCAAACCCGCGACCCTCAACACCGTGACCGCCGCCGCCCAGTGCGGTGGCGAGGTGCATGTGCTGGTCGCCGGCAAGGATGCCGCCGCCGCCGCCCAGGCCGCCTCCACAATAGCCGGCGTGGCCAAAGTCATCCACGTCGATGGCGTGCACTTTGAGCACGGCCTGGCTGAAAACATGGCTGCGCAGGTGGTCGCCATCGCCGGCAGCTACTCCCACATCCTGTTTCCGGCCACCGCGTCGGGCAAGAACATCGCCCCCCGCGTGGCCGCCACGCTGGATGTCGGCCAGATTTCCGACATCACCAAGGTCGATGCGGTGGATACCTTTGAGCGCCCGATTTACGCCGGCAATGCGATTGCCATTGTGCAAAGCCTGGACGCCACCAAAGTCATCACCGTGCGCACCACCGGCTTCGATGCGGCAGCGGCCACGGGCGGCTCGGCCGCCGTGGAAACGCTGGCCGGCGTGGCCGACAGCGGCAAATCGTCGTTTGTCGGCTCCGAGATCGCCAAGAGCGACCGCCCCGAGCTGACCGCCGCCAAGATCATCGTGTCGGGCGGCCGTGCGCTGGGTTCTGCCGAGAAGTTCAACGAAGTCATGATGCCGCTGGCGGACAAGCTGGGCGCCGCAYTGGGTGCCAGCCGCGCCGCCGTCGACGCCGGTTATGCSCCCAACGACTGGCAAGTGGGCCAGACCGGCAAGATCGTGGCGCCGCAGCTCTACATYGCCGCGGGCATCTCGGGCGCCATCCAGCACCTGGCCGGCATGAAGGACAGCAAGGTCATCGTSGCCATCAACAAGGACCCCGAGGCACCGATTTTCAGCGTGGCTGATTACGGGCTGGAGGCTGACCTGTTCACCGCTGTGCCCGAGCTGGTCGTCCAGCTATGAATTCACCATGCCTGTGAACAGTGTTCAGTCTGGAACGAACAGTGGTATGAACCGAGCAATCGGCAGCCAGGTAAGCTGGCCAAAATCGGATATTGTCAAAACCGCTGCCTGTGATTTTTCTTCCCTCAAGCAGTTAGTTCAAGTGCACAAACGGTACCTCAAGCAGATTTGACTTTTACGCTCTTGCCTTACCCATGCGACAGGATCTTCGAGAGGAACTCCCGGGCGCGCGGGGAACGCTCGTCGGCATTGCCAAAAAAAGCCTCCTTCTTGCAATCTTCAACGATTCTGCCCTCGTTCATGAAAATCACGCGGTCGCCGACCTTGCGGGCGAATCCCATTTCGTGCGTGACGCACATCATGGTCATGCCCTCTTCGGCCAGCCGTACCATGACGTCTAGGACTTCGCCGACCATCTCGGGGTCCAGCGCTGACGTGGGTTCATCGAACAGCATCACCGTGGGGTCCAGGCTGAGCGCGCGCGCAATCGCCACCCGCTGCTGCTGGCCACCTGAAAGTTGACCCGGAAATTTGTCCTTGTGCGCCAGCAGGCCGACACGGCCCAGCATCTTCAGGCCGCGTGCCTGGGCCTCGGCGGGACTGCGCTTGAGCACCTTGACCTGGGCAAGCGCAAGGTTTTCAGTGACGGACAAATGCGGAAACAGTTCAAAGTGCTGAAACACCATCCCGACCCGCGAGCGCAGACGGGAAAGGTCGGCGTTGCGCGCCGTGATGGACATGCCGTCGACCACGATATCGCCTTTCTGTATGGGCTCCAGCGCGTTCACGGTTTTGATCAGCGTACTCTTGCCCGATCCAGACGGGCCGCACACCACCACCACTTCACCTTTTCCGATGGTGGTACTGCAGTCCGTCAGGACCTGGAAGTTGCCATACCACTTGGAGACGTTCCTGATTTCAATCATGACGGGTCCTGGCAGTTAATTGAAACGCGGCAAGAGTTTGCCGTAAAAAGAAGCCGTCATCATTTGCCGGGCCTGTCGAAATAACCGGCTTTGATGGTGGAGCCGATCAGGTTGACGATCAGGCGTCCGGCGGTGACGCAGGTCAGCTTGCTGGCGTTGTCTTTGGAGGGCTGAATCTCGACAATGTCCATCCCGACCACTCGCCCCTTCTTCACCAGCCCGTGAATCAGTTTTCGCGCCTGCACAAAGCTCATGCCGCCCGGCGCGGGGCCATCGACCGCCGGCATGATCGTCGGGTCCATGCCATCGGCATCGATCGACAGATAGTAGTTTCCACCGTCGGGAATGCGAGCGAGCACGGCGTCCATACCCACGTCGTGCAGTTCGTAGGCGGTGATGATGTCCGCGCCATAGTTCCGCGCGAACTCGAAGTCCTCGGGCCGTGCGCTGCCCTGCGCCCGCAAGCCGATCTGCACGATGTGCACGACATGCTTCATTTCCGATGCGCGCCGGATGGGGCTGGAGAGGCCGTCCCTGACACCGTTGACCTCATCCCGCCAGTCCAGATGGGCGTCAACATGCACCAAAGTGATGGGACCGGTGTCGCTGTACGCGCGCAGCACCGGCGTGGTGATGCCATGGTCACCGCCCAGCACGATGGGCAAACCGCCGCCCTTGAGGATTTTCCGGACAGCCAGCTCGACCCGCCGGTAGTGGTCGCCGGGGTTTTTCAGGTCGGGAATAACATCGCCACAGTCCACGAAACGGATGTCGGAACGCCCCTGCAACAGCGGCCCGTCGATGTCGAAGTCATAGTGATCCGGTGCGCGCACGATGCGGTCCGTCACGTCGCGTATGGCTTGCGGGGCGTTGGTCTGGTCGTTAGTGAACGACCTGGCGCCATAGGCCGAACCGAAAGGCATACCCAGGATGGCGATATCGGCTTGCAAATTGTCCAGATCCGTCACCAGTTCAGAATACAGCAGCGTGGCGTGCCCGGTTCGTGGTGCAGAGGTGAGTTTTTCCATCGGATTTCCTGTTCGTTGAGTGTTTGAAGTACTGGGTTATTGAGTTGCCGGCTCGCTGAAAAAGGAACGCGGCGATGAGCTCGGGCTAGCGATGGCTCCATCGGCGTACGCGCTTTTCCATGACCTGGCCGAAGGCGTCCATGACAACGCTTGCGCCCCAATAGATCAAGGCCGTGACGCCCAGCACCTCGAGATAGGCGAAGGTATCCGCCGTCATCAGGTTGCTCTGGTAGGTGAGTTCGGGCAGGCTCATGACCGAAAAGACAGCCGTGTCCTTGAACATCATGATCGTCAGGCTGGTCAGGGGTGGAATGAGAAAACCGAAGATCTGCGGCACCACAACGTAGCGCTGAACCTGCCAGCTGGACATGCCCAGAGACTGCGCCGCACGCACCTGCCCCTTGGCCACGCTACGAAAGGCGGCGCGCAGAATCTCGCAGAAGTAGCCACCGGTGTAGAAGGCCGTCGCCCCGACAGCGATGCTAAAAGCCGATGCCAGCAGCCCCAGCTTGGGCAGCCCGAAGAAGGACAGGTACACCAGGATCAGAAAGGGAATGTTGCGCACCAACTCCACATAACCGAGCGCCACGGCACGGGGCAGCCAGTGTTTTCCGTCTGCCATGTAAGCGGCAACGGTCCCTGTCGCAATGCCCAGCGGAATGCCGATAGCGCTGACCGTCGCGGTGACTTTCAAGCCTTGCAGCAAGGCGGGCATGGCATGCCCGACGATGTCGAGATCAATGAACATTGGGAAGCAACCTGGCAAAGCGGCGCTCTATGCGGCGCGAAAGGGACGAAGCAATCCACAACAAGATGAAATACACCGCAGCGGTCGCCGTGAACACCTGCAACGGGAGGTCGGTCTGCAGCGTGGCGTTGCGGGCGACTGTTGCCAGTTCCGCCACCGCAATGATCGACAACAAGGAAGAGGCCTTGAGAAGCACGGTGTACTCATTGGTCAGCGGAGGGATCGCGCGATGGAATATTTGCGGCAGCAGCACGTACCGCCAGATCTGCCCCGGCTGCATGCCCAAGGCACGCGCAGCGGCGCTCTGGCCAGCGGGAATGGTCGATAGCGCACCCCGCAGAATTTCACTGACATACGCCGCCGTGTTGAGTGCCAGGGCCGCAATGCCGGCGGTCACCGGCGAAATGGCGATGCCCAGAAGCGGCGGGACCACGTAATAGACGATCAGAAGCTGAACCAGCAAAGGCATTCCGCGCATGGCGCTGACATACACAATAATCAGGTAGCGAGCGACAGGGCCGCCCGCAGCCCGCAGGATCAGCAGCACAACCCCCAGCACCAACCCCAGCAAAAATGCCAGGCTGCTGGTGTAGAGAGTGAGGGCTGCACCGTGAATTACCCCGTCAAAAAATGGTTTCAGGGCACCGTGAGCGGTTAACCAGTCCATCATCACAGCCGCCTCGTTCAGAGCGCGCCTTTAGGAAGGTAGCCGGCGATCGGAAGCGTCAGTGCCTCGCCAAACCACTTTTTCTGGAGCGCGGCCAGTTTGCCGCTGGCGCGCATTTCATCCAGCGTCTGGTTGATGAAGCTGCGGATTTCCGCGTCCTGCGGATTGGCAACCCAGGCCAGCAGCCTCGGCTCACCGACCGCGCCAATGGCCTTGAAGGCACCCGGCTGACGGCGCATCTGCACGGCCAGCACGTTCGACGGAATGACACCTATATCCAGTGTCCCGTTGCTCAGGGCGACGCTGACGTCCGGGTAGGCCTGGAACAGCTTGATCTCGGCGAATCCCTTGCCCGACTTCGCCTTCATCTGGCGGTCAAACTCCTGCACCATGGGCTGCGCCTGCGATCCCATTTGTGTGCCCACCGTTTTCCCGGCGACATCTTCCATCGTGGCGATGGATTTGTTGGACGCATTGACGATGAGCATGGCGTGCACGATGCCGACGGGCTGACTGAACGCAAAGCGCTTGGCCCGCTCTTCCGTGATGCCGACGCTGGTAGCGACAAAATCGAACTTGCGCGAAAGCAGCCCCGGCAGCAGGCCCTGGAACGGCAGGTTGAGCTGCACCAGTTTCACGCCCAATTTGGCGGCCATGTGTTCGAGAATCTCCCGGCCATAGCCGACCACCACACCGTTTTCGACGAACTCGTAGGGCTCATAGGCGGCCTCGGTTCCCACCGTCAGCTGGCCTCGGGCCTTGATGTCTGCCAGGGAACCGCCTTCGGCGAGGGCCAGGCCGGGCATGCAGGCGATAAGGGCGGCCGCGGCGGCGGCCTGGAGGGCGTTGCGGCGATTCTGTGTAGTGATCATGTTGTCTCCAGTAGTTTTGGTCGAATAGAAATAAGGTTGGTTGACGCAAACTTTATGGGAGGCTGAAGGATATGAAAAATGATTCTTTTGGTGGTATGGTTCCATAAATCAATACCTTTTCTTCTCTCCCCCTCTTTTTTCATCTTTTGCAGACCCCGAACTCACCATAAGCCCATCATGAGCCGTCTGGACTTCAACGAACGCGACCTGCGCTCCCTGCGCATCTTCTGCACCGTGGCGGAGGCTGGCGGATTTGCCGCTGCCGAGCATCGGCTCCACATGTCAAAAGCCTCCATCAGCCGGCATATCAGGGAGGTGGAAGAACGGCTCGGCGTGCGCCTTTGCGAACGGGGGCCTGCGGGGTTCAAGTTAAGCGCGGCCGGCACCGTCGCGCTGGAACTGGCGTCGAATGCGCTCAAATCCCTGGGGCGCATCCGGCCCGAGATCGATGCGGTGCGGGGTGTGTTGTCAGGCACGCTTTCTGTCGGCATGACCGAGCAACTGATCAATCACCAGGATTGCCGGATTCCGGAGGCGCTGGCGGAACTCAAACGGCGCGCGCCGGATGTGAAGCCCGAAGTGGTCGCGATGACATTTTCAAACCTCAACCAGGCCCTGCGTGAGCGCCGGGTTGAAGTGGCGATCAGGGGCATGTACAAGAAAGACCGTGTCTTTGACTACCGCACCCTGTTTGTGGAAGTTCACCGCGTCTATACCCTGGCAAAGCCTACGCGCGGAAAACCGGCCCGGCTTCCGCTGGTGTACCGCCCTCACCCCTTCGTCGAGCAAACGATTGCGGAGCACGGCTTCGAGCGGGGCCCCGATGCCGGCGGCCTTGAGGCCATTGCCCTGCTTATCGTGACGGGCGAATATGCAGGGCTTCTGCCCGAGCACTATGCGAAGCTGGTCGGGGAACGCTATTCTCTCGAGGCCAACGCGAAAGACCCGGTGTTTGAGAACATCATCTGCGCGATCACCGAAGCATCACGCCCAATGACAAGCCGGGTGGAATTGTTTCTCGACATCCTTGACGAGCTGCACGGCGGTTAGCTGTTCAACTTGAATCCGGTCTGGTCAACTCCAGAAATCGGTCACGATAAACCAGAATCGCCGGTTACGATCCGCCGGAATGACCGGTCACGATGGTCCGGAATACCCATCATCAACTGGCCGAACATGAAATCGGTGGTGACGTTGAGCACAAGGGAATCACCGCCAAAGCGGGCATAGAATTTTCAGAAACTACTTCGACAGTGCAGCGGAAGCAGACTTTGATGCCGACGCCTTGAACCGGAATTCGAGATGTAAGTGCTTAATGCGGTCGCTTGGAGGATCAATCGAAAGATACTTAAAGAAGCATGCGCGCTCACTGGTAAGCGCTTTCACGGGCACGGGCTGCACGCACCTGGACGTCAAAGAGCCGGTTAGGGCTCTGCAGCTTACAGATCCAGCGTCAGGCTCGCGCTGCGAGCGCGGGAGCAGCAAGGCGTGAACTGGTCATTGAGCGCCTGCTCGGCGGCCGTCAGAAACATGTCGCGGTGGTCAGGCACACCCGCCAGCACCCGGGTCAGGCAGGTTCCGCAAACGCCCTGACCGCATGAGACCGGTATCTCCACACCCGCGCGCGCCAGCGCCTCCACGACGCTTTCACCCGCACCAACGACATGACGTTCGCCGGTGCTTGCGATAGAGACCTCGAATGCGCCTGCAGGCAGGCTCAACGCAGGCGCGACAAAATATTCGTAGTGCATGCGCTCTTCGGGCCAGCCCTGTTCGCGCGCGGTATCCAGCACATGGCCGAGAAAACCGGCCGGGCCGCAGGTGTAGAGCTCGGTCCCCGGCCGCGCGGCCCGCAGCGTGGTCACCAGATCTAATTGCTGCGAGGAATCGTCCTCGTCAAAATGAAAGCTGACCGCCGCCGCAAAGGCCGATTCCGCAATGCGTTGCCGGAAGGCCGTACGGGCACGCGAACGCGTGCTGTAGTGCATAGTGAAGTCCGCGCCGGAACCGGCCAGACGTTCGGCCATACAGAGAATCGGGGTGATGCCGACCCCGGCCGCGAGCAGCAGCGAATGCGGCGCGTCAGGTACCAGCGAAAACAGGTTGCGCGGCGCGCCGATGCGCAATGTCTGGCCAACCTTCAACTGGTCGTGGATCGCGACAGATCCGCCGCGCGACTTCGGCTCGCGCAGCACGGCGATCAGGTAGCGATGGCGCTCCGCAGGGTTGTTGCACAGCGAGTACTGGCGCACCAGGCCGCCGACATGGACATCGATGTGCGCTCCTGCGCTGAAAGGCGGCAAGGTCTCGCCCGACACACTCGCGAGTTCCAGCGAGCAGATGTCGACGGCCTCGTCCCTTTTACTCACCACCCGCACCTCGATCACGGCCTGCTGCATGACTCGTCCTTCAGCCGGCACGGCCCGACGCGGCTTCGGCTGCCACGCTGTTGACGAGCGTCGCAACCCCACCGATCTCGATCTCCACCCGGTCGCCGGCGCGCATGAACACCGGTGGCGTGCGTTTGAAGCCGACCCCGCCCGGTGTGCCGGTCACGATCACGTCGCCAGCTTCCAAGGCGATGAAGGTCGACAGATAGCTGACCAGGCGGGGCATCGAAAAGATCAGTTGCGCCGTTGTCCCGTGTTGCATGACCTCGCCATTGAGCCGCGTCGTCAGGCTCAGTTCCTGACCGTCGGCGATCTCACCGCGCGTCACCATATAAGGGCCGAAGCCGCCGGTGGCCGCGAAGTTCTTGCCGGGCGTCCATTGCGTGGTGTGGCTTTGCCAGTCGCGAATCGAACCGTCGTTGTAGGGCGCGTAACCTGCGATGTGCTCCCAAGCCTGGCTTTCATCGATGCGACGGCCGCCCTTGCCCATCACGATCGCAATCTCGCCTTCGTAATCAAATTTGTGAGATTCGGGCGGCAGCAGCAAGTCCTCGCCGTGGCCGATCTGCGAAGCCGCTAGCCGCAGGAAAACCGTCGGCTGGACCGTCTTGTCGCGGTTCGCTTCGATTCGGTGCTCGTCGTAATTGAGGCCGATGCAGAAGATTTTGGCAGCGTCGGGAATCACCGGAAGATACGCGATGTCACTGGCTTCAATGGAGGCCGGCGTGGCGACGGCCATGGCCTCGATCTCCAGGACTGAATACTGCGCAAGCGCGCTGCGCAAGGTCGGCGCACGGCCGTCGCAGGCGGCCTGCAGGTCGACGATGCGGCCATCGATGAAGGCGCCCCAGCTGGAAGCGCCGCGATAGGTATAGCTTAGAAGTTTCATGGTGTCGCTTGAAAACAATCGGACAGCAGCAAACCGCTGCAAAACAGGAATTTAAAGACCAGGAAGAAAACGCGCGGCGTGCGCCACGCGGCAGGAGAGAGAGACGTAATCAGTCAGCCGTCACGCCCGAGGCCTTGACGATCTTTCCCCACTTGTCGTACTCGGACAGGAAAAAGTTGTTGAACTGGGCCGGTGTACCGCCGCGCACGATTGCGCCCTGGGCCGCCAGGATTTCGCGCAGGCCTTTTTCTTCGAGCACAGCGTTGAGAGCCTTCGACAGCTGGTCGATCAAGGGCTTCGGCGTTCCCGCCGGCGCCAATACCCCGAACCAGGTGCCGGCTTCGAAGCCCGCCACCCCCGCCTGCTGCATGGTCGGTACGTCCGGAAACTGCGGCGAGCGTTCGGTGGAGGTGATCGCGATCGGCCGCAACTTGCCGCTTTTGGCGAGCGGAGCGGCCGTGCTGAACACGTCGAACATCAGGTCGATCTGCCCGCCCACCAGATCCACCAGAGCCGGCCCGCTGCCCTTGTAAGGCACATGAACCATGTCGACCTTGGCCAGAGTCTTGAAGTATTCACCGGCCAGATGCGCGGCGCTGCCGTTGCCGAAAGAGCCGTAACTCAGCTTGCCGGAGCGGGCTTGCACTTCACGAATCAGGTCAGCGACACTATTGACCTTCAGCGAAGGTCTCACGACCAACAGCAGCGGCTGCGTGGCAACCAGGATGATCGGCTCGAAGCCCTTGATCGGGTCATAGCCGAGTTTGGGATAAGTGTGCGGCGTCACGGTCAGGGGGCCGGCCGCGCTGAACAGCAGGGTGTAGCCATCGGCGGGCGACTTGGCCACCAGGTCGTGACCCAGCGAACCTCCGGCGCCGGCGCGGTTTTCCACGACGACAGGTTGACCGAGCTTTTGCGCCAGGCTTTGCGCGACGAGCCGGCCAGTCTGGTCGGTCGAGCCGCCGACCGCGTAGGGAATGATGAACTTGATGGCCTTGTTCGGATAGGCCTGCGCCTTCGCGGCGCCGGCAAATACGCCGAGCGCCACGCCGCAAGCCAGCAAGGTGAACAGTGCGCCGCGGCGTTTGGGAGTGAAAGAAGTAGGGGTCATGTGTTGTCTCCGTTTATGAAATCCAGATCGGGTCGCATCAATCGGCAATCACGCCTTCAGCCTGGGCTGGCGCCTGCTTTGCCGCGATCAGGCCAACCGGATCGCCGAAACGCTCCAGCATGACCTGCTCGAACGACACGCCGTCGGCCGCGAACCAACTGCCCGAACGCAGCATGTAGGCTTCGTGCCGTAACGGCGCCTGCGGCTCGATACCGGCGGCAAGCGCCTTGGCCCCGGCCAGCATCGCGCGGCGAAAACGCACAACCGCGGCATCCGAGGGCGACAAATGTTCTTGCGTGCGGTCGGCGATGCGGCCCTGGCTGTCTTGGATCATTGCGTCCTGCTCCGCTACCCCGCGCACGCCGGTAAAGCTGATGTGCTTTTGGTGCTGGCGATCGATAAGGTACTCGTTGCTGCGGTTGCGGACCGGGATGAAATGCTCGTCAACCTCGGCGATGACGCCATGGCCGCCCTTGAACTTGCCGATTTCCCCTTCGGTCAGCGGCCGGTCCGGATTCCAGGCATAGGTGTAGATCCAGCAGTTCTCATCGTCGATCGGCACCCAGGTGTAGCCGAAATGCGTCTCGCCAGGCAGGGTCGATGGCGTGGTGCTGTGCGCAGGCAAGGCGAACTGCGCGCTGCGCCAATAGCGTGTATCGCCATCTGCCTTGCGCGCGCCGCCGACCACAAAGCCGACTTCGTGCTCCAGAATCGAAAATCGCGGCAGAGGATCGTCGCGTATCCACTGCAGACGTTTCTCGTCGGCCGGTGCATCGGGATTGGCATTCGACGGCACACCGGTGGCCGGCATGTGCAGGAACGAAAAATGCGAGGTGTCGAGCGCGCCCTCGATCGATTGCGCCCAGTTGCATTCCTGCAATTTTTTGGTCACATAGCGGTGCGATGCCGGCAAGGCGCCAAACTCGAGTTGCGGCACCTCGGGCAAAGGCCGGTTCCAGGGATCGGGCCCCATATAGGCCCAGACGACGTCGCCATACTCGCGCGTCGGATAGGCCTTCAGCCGTATTGTCTGATGGTAGGCCGAGCCCGGCGGCACATTGGGCAATTCCAGTGGCTTGCCCTCAAGGTCGAACTTCCAGCCGTGAAACACGCAGCGGATCGCGCAGTTTTCATTACGACCGAAATAGAGGTTGGCGCCGCGGTGCGGGCAGCGTGAATCGACGAGTCCGACCACGCCTTCGCTGTTGCGAAACGCGACGAGGTTTTCACCCATGATGTTGACACGTAACGGCGCGCCATCCATCTCGAGTTCGCGCGACAGTGCCACCGGTTGCCAGTAGCGGCGGAAATACTGTCCCATGGGGGTTGCCGCACCGGTGCGCGTCAACAGCTCGTTGTCGAGGGCGCTTAGCATGCGACCTCCTTCTGCGCGGGCGTGGCCGCTTTGCGCGGGTCGCGCAAACCATAAGCCGCTCCCCAGCCGAGCGTGTCGAGCGTGGGGCCGGACGGTGTGTACTCGCAACCGATCCAGCGGTCCCAGCCGAGCTCCTCGATAAGGCCAAGCAGGTAGGGGAAGTGGATTTCACCGGTGTCAGGTTCGTGCCGGCCCGGCACATTGCCGACCTGGATATGGCCGATATGGGGCCAGGTGGCGCGCAGTCGGTCGGCGATCGCGCCCTCTTCCATCTGAATATGGAAGGTGTCGAAACACAACTTGACGTTTTCGCGGCCCAGGGTCTTGACCACTTCCACACCTTCGTCGATGCGGTGATAAAGGAAATTCGGGAAGCGCGCGCGGCAGCAGGGCTCAAGGATCAGGGTCAGGCCAGCGGACCGCGCATGATCGGCGGCCCAAGCGATGTTGGCCAAGAATATGTCCATGCATTCGGCGCGATCAAGTTCTGGTGTCATATTGCCGGGCATTACATGGATCATTGGCTTGCCGACCTGCACTGCGTAGTCGACGGCCGTGCGGATGCTGTCCTTGAAAGCCTCTTCGCGGCCCGGCAACGAGGCCATTCCGCGCTCTCCACGGTCCCAGTCGAAGGGCGAGAGGATCTGCACCATCTGCAGGCCGTTGCCCTCGAGGCGTGCGGCAATTTCCGCAGCGGGGTATTCGTAGGGAAACGCCACTTCCACGCCCTTGAAGCCGACGTCGGCCGCGGCTTTGTAACGCTCCAGCATCGGGACTTCGGTAAACAGCCAGCGCAGGTTGGGATCGAATTGCAGCATCGCGGTAACTCCTTTTGCAGTCATGTTATGGTGGCTTGACTGTTTAGACAAACCAGCAATATTTAATGTGCGTTGAGTTTTATTTATGAATACTGCCAACATCACCCTGCGCCAGTTGCGCGCCTTCCTTGCGATCGCCGACGCTGGCGGCTTTGCGGCGGCCGCGCGGCGCTTGCATCTGACACCTTCGGCGCTGAGCCTGTTGATCAAGGAGCTCGAATCCGGCATGAAGGTCAGGCTGTTCGATCGCACAACACGCAGCACCGCGCTGTCGCTGGCCGGCAGCGAGTTCTACCCGCTGGCGCGTAAGGTGCTCGACGACCTCGCACTCGCGGTCGAGACTACGCAAGACCTCGAACAGAAAAAGCGCGGCACCGTCCGAATCGCCTGCACGCCGCTTTATGCATCGACCACCTTGCCTGAACTGATCCTGCGCTACCGGCAGAAATATCCCGCGGTCGCGGTCTACGTGCTCGACTCGCTCAACCAGCAGGCACTCGCGCGCGTCGTCAGCGGCGAAGCGGATCTCGGTATCGTGCCGCAGCGCCCGGCACCGCCCGAGCTGGTGCAGGAGAGTCTTTTTCGCGACCGCGTCTGGCTGATCTGCCGGCCGGACCACGCGCTGGCGGCCCAGCAGCGCGTGACCTGGGCCCAGGTGCTGCAGCACCCTTTTGTGAGCCTGACGCGCGACTTCACGACCCGTCTGCAAGCCGACCTGTTCGCTCATTCGAAAAAACTGGTCCTGAACCCCGCACATGAGGTGTCACTGATCACCACCGCGTTGGGCATGGTGCAATGGAGCCACGGCATCACGGCCCAGCCGGCGCGCGCTCTGCCCCTGATCGAGCCTTTCGGCCTCGTTGCGCGGCAGGTGGTCGCTCCCGTCGTGCACCGCAATCTGTCGCTGTTCTACAAGCGAGGCCACGAACTGTCGCCCGCCGCGGCAAGCTTTCGCGAGTTTTTGTGCGAGTCACTCGGCGAGTAGCTGCCGACAATGAACTTCGCGAGGTGAGTTTTTCAGTCGGACGCACTACTAACTGCGGCGACGTGATGGCCGGCGCCCCCGCGCAAACCGGCGTCAAACCTAGGCCTATCGGCCGCTTTGCCAGCGTTCGATACGTATATTTCTCGATGATCAGTCAATGGCGACCATCCAAGTGTGAAAACGCGATCTGACTGCCCCAGTTGCTTGGGATCAGTACAGCCCATCACCATCACGAAGAAAATATTCGGCGCCGCGAGGCGCGGCAGACCTCACTTGCGTGTCACTCAACAGACCCATGTTGTACCCCCAGAGATGATCAAGACAAGGATCACTCTAGGGTACAACCGGGGGTACAAGCAAGCGTGGGATTTGGTGGAGTCAGATGAGTCCGCCTGAGCCTGATTTCTCTTGCAAGCCCTTGATTCACAAGGACTTTAGGCTGTTTTTGGACTATCTGGGAAGAAAAGATGGTTGCTGGGGCGGAATCGAATCCCAGCCAATTCAGCTGGCATGGGCAGGCGTAGCCAGCGGCTGCACCGCCAGCCGCAATCCCATCGCCTTGAGAATGGCCGACAAGCTGCTAAGCGCCGGGTTGCCCTTCGGCGAAAGCGTGCGATAGATCTGGGTCGGGTTCAAATGGGCCTGCTCCGCCACCGCTTGAACCCCACCGAAGGCTTGCGCCATCTGGCGCAGCACAATCAGCAACTCGGCCTGGTCGCCGTCTTCCAGAATGCCGTTGATGACCTCCAGCGCGAACGCTGCATCGCCACGATACAGCTCGGCCATCGCGTCGTCATGGGGTTTACTTTTCATCATCCGTTCTCCGTTGCCAGTCCTGCCAATAACCCACCGCCCGAGCAATGTCCCCATCCTGCGTCCGCTTGTCGCCGCCGCACAGCAGCAGCACCACGCGATGCCCCGACAAACCGTAATACACCCGGTAACCCGGTCCCACATCGATGCGCAGCTCCCATACGCCATCACGACAGAACTTGTGGTCGCCAAAGTTGCCCAGTTCGACGCGTGTCACCCGCCGAACCACAGCCACCTTGGCCTGGCCGTCACGAAGCCGTTGCAGCCACTCGATGTACAGGTCCTTGTGCTCACCGGCACTCAGGTAATGCTCAATTCGATACATGATTATTTTCGTCTATAAACGAATTTCAGTCAAGACTGTAGGCCCGACTCGACAACTTCCCCCTCCTGGCGCTTGTCCGCCAATGAACGGGCCGTCCCCGGTGGCACCGCGCGCTCGCCGGTACGGCGGTGACGGAACGGGCGGTAGGCGCCCACTGCCGTTCGCGACCCGGTGTCGGTTGCCGGCGCCGGGATTTCGATGAATTTCTCGGAACGTGCCGTCGGCCTGGCCGCCGCAGTTTGCTCGTCCTCCACCAGGCCTTTGCGTCTGGCCGCAACCAAGTCGGCGGCGTTGCGCACCGGGTCGTCCTCCGTGTGCACGTACCGCATGAACATCGTTACGGTCTTATGGGCAGTCAGTGCCATGCCGACCTTCACCGGAACACCGGAATTGGCGATATCCGTCGCCGCCCGGTGCCTGACGCCGTGTGTACCAACATGCGGAACCCCTGCCCTGCTCAGGATGCGCTTCCAGCCTTGGGTATAGGTGTGCCGGGGCAGCGCACGCGAAGGCTTGAAGATCGCCGGGCAGACGAACGGGGATTCACCGAAGCGCGGTGCGTTCGTCAGCAAGCGGACTGCCTCCTGGCTCATGGGCTTGGAAATACCTCCGGTCTTGCTGTCGGGCCAGACAACCCGTCGATTCGCGAAGTCGATCCACTCCCAGCGAAGCATGAGGATTTCGGACATACGTGCGGCGAACTCAAACTGCAACCGGATCGCAAGGGTCAGGGTCGGATGCTCCAGGCCTTCCGCGTCGGCTTGATCCAGGTACGCATACAGCTGAGACAGCTGCGCATCGGTGATGAGCCGGGTTTTACCCTTTTCCGGGTACTTCTGGACGTGCTTGCAGGGGTTTGAGCCGTCCGGCCGGTAGCCCCAGACCTCGGCCATATTGAACATCTTGCGCAGGCAAGCAAGCACGCGATTGGCACCGGTCGGTGCCTTCTCCCGCTTCTTCATCATCGCAATGATGTCCTGCCGCGTGACATCGGGCACTTTCATATTGCCCAACGCGGGCAGTATGTGAAGCGACATGTACTTTAGATTGCCCTCAACCGTGCTCAGCTTGTTATGCGACTTTGAATAGTCCTCGATGAAGCGAGTGCACAGCTCTTTCATGGTCGGGGCCTTTCGGGCGGCCGATTTCAACGCACTGGGGTCTTGCCCGCGCCGCACCTCCGCCAGCCAGTCCTGAGCGATCGAGCGGGCCTGCTCGACGGTCAACTCGCCGAACAGCCCGATAGCGGGTTTCCGGCGCTCGCCGGCATTCGTCCGATACTGGACCATAAACACTTTGCGACCGGTGGGCGTGATTTTGCAAAGGAAGCCGGGCACCAGCGTGTCACGTAGTTCAATGTCTTGCGCGCCAGCCTTGGCAGCGTCTACGATAGTTTTGGTAAGCTTGATTTTGGCCATCTGATCTCCTTGGGTTGCGACCTGAACTTAGGAGCCAGCTAGACATCATGGTCGCCCAATCTTGACTTGAGGCGGTCGATCTCCATCATCGTAGGTTGCGTACCGAGGTACGCCGAGCTACATGCTGTGGACGAACCGTTCAGCAATCAAAGGAGATCGACCATGAATGAGGATACAGCGATTTACGTTGGACTTGATGTTCACAAGGAGTCGATTGCGATGTCGGTGGCAGAGGCTGGTAGAGCGCCGGCGCGCTTTATCGGCACACTGGCAC